>JAQGHS010000291.1 GCA_028291605.1 Planctomycetaceae bacterium
GAGAACCAGCGAGCAATAGATCAGACGGGTGATAAAACGACAGCGCACTCGGACCGCAAGGCTGCGATCCCTGTCGTTTCTCATCCGAAAGACTTCAGGCGTTGCTCGTGGCATTCTGTTGCTTGAATCTCTGCTATTGTGCTCGAGTAACAACGCAAAACAAGTCAGGCGGGTGAGCCGATGTGCTATAGGACTACTTCGGTTTTGGCACCGCACTATGTCTTCTTCACCTTGGCCGAAATAAGCTCCTCGATCACCTTTCCGCCACGCTCAACCAACGGGATCGGCCGGCCTTCGGGTGACATGTTTTCGTGTTCGGGCTGGACCCCGATCCCGGCGCACATCGTGACGTAGAAATCGGCAATCTTGACCGGACGCTCGGTCACTTCGACACCTGCTTTACCGGTATCACCAATCACCTGGCCACCTTTAATTCCACCGCCACCCAGCACTGCGGACCAGGCCAACGGGAAGTGATCGCGCCCGGTCATTTCGGTTATCTTCGGAGTCCGGCCGAATTCGCCCATCCAGACAATGAGCGTCGACTCCAGCATTCCGCGCTCGCGCAGATCGGTCATCAGTGTCGACCACGCCGGATCAAGCGTGTCACTGAGACGCTTCACTGCGTTGAAATTGTCCGTGTGCGTGTCCCAGCCTGGAAGTGTTACCTCGACGAAGGCCACGCCACGCTCGACCAGGCGCCGAGCCAACAAGCAGCCCTGACCGAATTGATTGCGACCGTATTTATCCCGCAGGGCGCCGGGTTCCTCATCGAGTTTAAATGCTCCCTTGGCATTCGAAGTAATCATCCGCATGGCGCGGTCAAAGTTGGCCTTGTGCGTTTTAGTGGACGGCCCTTTGGTTCGACCGGCGAAGTCCTCTTGCAGAAACCTCGAGATCTCCAACCGCTTTTCGATCGATTCCTTGGACACGCCCGGCGGCGATTTGAGATTCTCGATCGACAGATTGGCCCGCGCTTCCGGGTCATTGCTGTCGCCGGATACGATCAGCGGAGCGTAGTTCGGTCCGAGAAAACCCGGCCCGCCGACGTCGCCGAAGCGGAACGGCGAAACGCTGACATAATGCGGCAAGTCATTGGTCTCGTCACCCAATGCCTTCGCGAACAGCGAGCCGAGGCTCGGATAATTGACCCCTTCCTGGCCCGGACGATGTCCGGTCAGCATCAGCCGCGTCGCCCGGTCATGATCCCCTTCCGTAGTGGTCAGGCTGCGAATGATCGCGAAATCTTTCATCTGCCTGGCGATGCCCGGCAAATGTTCGCTGATTTGAATTCCAGGCACCGCAGTCTCAATCGCCTTCGACGGCCCGCCGTTCGGATGTCCGACCTTGAGATCAAACGTGTCGGTCTGAGTCGGCCCGCCCGCCATCCACAGCAGAATAAACGATTTCGGCTTTTCGATTCCCTCAGCGGCTTGAGCCAACCGCGGCAACCAGCCGGAATACGAAACACCAAACGCGCTAGCGAGCGACAGCTGGATGAAATCGCGTCGAGTGAAATCGGTGGGGGACATTGTAAGGTTCCCTTTGAAAGGACGGCCTTTCCGTCATCGATGATCCTGCGTAGTGCGTTCCTCTGCGTAATAACTTTAGTTTTCCAGCACGAACTCCGGACTGTTTAATAGCCCCCAGAAGATCTCGGCATACGCCTGCTTTTGTTGCATGCCGTCGGTCTGTTTGCGAATGTGCTCTAATAGAAACTGTTTTTCGCGCGGACGCGGTGGGCGACTGAATACGGCCAGGTACAATGTTGTCAGCTTAGCCTCTGTGTCGAGAAATGGCGCATCCAGCACTCCCCGCAATGTGCGGCTTTGATCGAGGTCGGTGGCTTCGGCCGTTAAGCGGCCATTCATCATCAGCAATGCCTGTGGAACGCCGGCACGGAATTCGTCCGGCGTGTTCGATGCAGCCTCATTCATGCGCGCGATCAATTGGTCCCGCAGCCCGTTAAATCGTGCGCTCCCATCGGCACGCGCGACCGGCAGCGACAACGCTTGTTCCAGCGAATTAAAAACTTGCTCCGGAGTCAGCGTTTTGATCGGCCGTAGTCCGGGCGAGGGCAGCGCAGCGGTCTCGCCCAACGCGACGCACTCACGCTGATAAAGCTGACTCTTGCAGATACCGGAAATCAGCCAGTGCATGTCGAACCCTGATTTGACGAATAACTTCGCGATATCATCCAGGATCTGCCGTTCAGCCGGGGAGGCCCCGTCGAGATCGTCCACAGAGTCCGTCATCCCGCGACCAATCAATTGCTGCCAGACGCGATTGACAAGCGTCGCGGCAAACAAGGGGTTGCGTTCAGATACCATCCAGTCTGCCAGCGTTTCTCGTGATGTCTTGCCCTTCGTCATCCTGGCCTGCTCGCCCCCCAGGAACACCGCAGCGTATTCGGTCTTTCCACTCTCTGCCTGGATCGTCGCGGTCAGTGTATCGCTGACGGTTCCGTTTCTGACTCCGGAAAAAAATGCGGCCATGCCCCAGAAGTCTTTTTGAGTCCAAGTCGCGAACGGATGATTATGACACTCGGCGCACCCGATGCGAACGCCCAGGAAGACGCGCGATACCGAGCTTGCGGCCGTCTCGGGCTTGCCGCCAACGGCTTGAAAGAACAGAGCGGGCCCACCGTTGCGAACACCCGCGCGCGGATTCGCGACCGCCATCACCGGAACGTTGCTCGTGGCGGTCACCAGCTTGCGGACCAATTCGTCATACGGCACGTTCGCCGCGAATTGTTCCTTCAACCACGGATCGAGACCGACGGCCACTTGCGCTTCTGGCGAATTTCCCGGGACCATCATCCGCCGCCACAATGTCGCCCAATGGGCCGCCGTTCGATCCGCATATTTTTCCGGACGTTTGGGATCTTTGAGGAGGCGGTCTACCAAGTCGCCACGCCGTGATTCACTCGACTGATCCAGAAAATCGCGGGCTTCCGACACACTGGGAATGGAGCCTGTCAGATCGAGAAATGTCCGTTTCAAGAATGTCGCATCGTCGGCAGCCTCGGGTGGAACGACCTTCGATTCCTTCCAAGCTGCGGCGAACCGCTCGTCAATCCAGCTTGCCAATTCTTGGGTCGTCAATCGCGAGGCCACGGCTCTCGTCGCTGCGGATTCATCAGCTCTCGCGAGCGCAACGCTCAACAACGCAATCGTCACACTCAGGCCCAAGGCCTTGAAGAGCATCGCGGTGCACCTCTTTATAGGCGATTTGATTGATTCGTAAATGTGAAGATTCTCGTCAGACGGCGATGGCTTCGATCGAACAGGAATCGTCGCTCGTACTCTGCCAAGCGGTAATTGTTGGATTGCAGGTCACTGGAACTATGCCCCTGCTGGCCGTCTACGTCTGTCCTGAAAAGCACTCGCGGAGCCAGTGGCACACTACGCCGTAAACCTTAATCGAAACGCGACATCTGCTGTGGCGGTACTTTGTAAGGCCTTCGCCGCAGATTGACAAACGCAAGAAGTCTCGCGAATTCTTCTACAAAAAGGGACAACGATGGGGATTGGGAGCCAGATTCCCAGCTATATTGAAGCACCTGCAATCGACCTGCGGTGTTGAATGGCAGTATTAGCGAATGCGCACGCCATCAATCCGCCAAGACATCTGCCGTCAATAAAAACTGGCGCCACACATCCATTGTGGCAAACACTGACGGAGTTTTGACCGGAAGCAATTTCAGTATCAGTACATCAACGGTCGAGGCGCTTACTCATCGTACGACCCCAGAGAGTTCTTGTCCAGCTCGCGGTTTCTGCTGTCGGAGCCATTTAGAAATGTCTTCTATCAGGCGTTGGGGCTCGACGGTAGCCGTTTCATAATGCCTCCTCTCAGTTTGGTAACGCTCGCGATCACTGAGTTTTCGAGGGACCTCAAATCGGATTGTGACTTTTGCGCATCGGAACGCAGACCCTAGCAGCGTCTGCCACGGCACCGATGTCCTCCACCACGAATCAGTTGGAGCAGAGCTGGTCCTAGATCTGGTCACGATGTGAAAAGTCGAGATAATGTCCCTTTGACACATCAGGGCGATCCGGCTATTGGTGGTTGTGCGCTTTTTGTCGTGGAGTTCCGCGGTTATTTGCGAATAGACAATGTAGGTATCAACTTTGATCCGTCCTCATTGGAGTGCAAGTCTTGCCACACGGTAGCTCTGAACAACCCTCGGTACCGCCGCCCAAGCCACCCCGGCCAGGCGTCATCAACTCGGCTGCTTATTTCAATGGCGAGCGCGTCGCGGACGTCCCGGTGGCCGACTTGGGCGACGCCTGGCGGTACTCCGACCGTTTTATCTGGGTGGGGCTCTACGAGCCCAGCGAGCAATTGCTATTGCATATTCAGGAAGCGTTTGGACTGCATGATCTGGCGATTGAGGATGCGCATCGAGCCCACCAGCGTCCGAAACTGGAGCTCTACAAGAACTCGATATTCGTTGTCTTGCGCACCGCACGGCTGTCTGAAGAAGGGGAGCACCGCATCGAGTTTGGCGAGACGCATGTGTTCCTGGGGCCGCGATACGTGGTGACAGTGCGACACGGTTCGCTCAATTCACATGTCGGTTTGAGAGCCCGGTGTGAAGCCATGCCCGAGTTGTTGGCGAAGGGCGAGGGCTTTGTTCTGCACTCACTGATGGACTTTATCGTCGATCAGTATTTTCCGGTGGTCGATTCGCTCGAGAGGGAACTCGACGAACTCGAGGAACAAATCTTTAGCGGCAAATTCGTGCGCAGTGTCACAGCCAGACTGTACCACCTGCGGCGCGATTTGCTGTCGTTGAAACAAGCCCTCACTCCGTTACAGGATGTTTCGTCGTATCTCTTGCGGATGGACTCACCATTGATACCGGCTGACACGCGGCCGTATTTTCAGGACGTCCACGATCATGTCATTCGCATCACTGGCACGATCGATAATTTGCAGCAGATGTCACAACTGGCTCTGGAATCAAACTTGGCATTGATCTCCGTGGCCCAGAACGACGACACGAAGCGTCTTGCCGCCTGGGCAGCCATTCTCGCCGTGCCCACGATGATCGCCGGATTGTATGGCATGAATTTCAAGTTCATGCCGGAAACGGAATGGGCTTACGGCTATCCCGTCGCCATTCTCACGATGGGCACCCTTTGCGGGCTTCTGTATCGATGGTTCCGCAAGGTCGGGTGGCTGTAGACTTTCAGTGTCTTACTTCGACGGCTTGAGCACGGCGCTCAGGACGAACTCGTAAACTTGGACCGTCTCTTCGTAGGTCGGTTTGTGTCCCGACTGTTCGCTGTGAAGGTGTAACACCGATTCCGGGTTCTTCGACTTGAGCACCTTGGCCAGGCGCATCGCGCTCTGGGGTGGGACTGAGGTATCCTGCCCACCAGTCCAAATGGCGATCGCCATGGTGAACTTATCCGGCTGAAGTTCCGCGCTGCGTTTCTTGAACTCGTCTGGCTTTTGCTCGGGGGTGCCGCCGAACGATTTGACGATGCCGGCGAGATGCGGCGAAGGGTCCGCCAAATTGGCGAAGCCGCACTGGCTGACGACGCCGTCCACGAGTTCCGGGTGCAAGACAGTGAAGGTCAGCGCGGCACCACCGCCCATCGAAGCGCCGACGACGAACACCTTCCCCACCTTGTACCGGTCTTTCACATCCCGAATGATCTGGGCGACGTCTTCGTCCGCCTTCGGCCCCATCCAGGAGGGGCCGCGGTAATCGGGTCCGACCAGAATGAGACGGTGCTTGGCAGCCAGGTCGCGAGTCGCGCGACACTGGGAATCGGGATGCTTGAAGTATTCCCAACCGTCGCCGCCCGAGCCGTGCAGGGCAACCATCAGATGCAAGATCTCGCCCGGCTTGTAATCCTTCGGCAGCATCTCAACGTAGTATTGCGTCGTCTCGTCCGCAACTGCTTTGAGGCCGACACGCCTGGGTTCACCCGCTTTCGAGGCATCTTCCGCTGGGCAGGACAAAGCGCCGGTCAGAATAACGAGTCCTGCTGTGTAACACCAAAGATTCATAGAGTCTCCTGTTCCGCGAAATTTGGCCGGGCCGCCGCTGCCTTAAGTCGACCCCGTGGCAGACGCTGCTAGCGCCTGCGTTCCGACGCTGGCAGCATCGGCCATGGAGCACCGGCCTTAAGTTAATCCGCCATAGTCCGCAAAGCACCGACTCTTAAACTCCAGTCAACGTCCCGGTGATTCCACCAAACGAATCGGTCTCGACGCCCAGCCTCTGCAAGATGGTGACGAAGAGCTTCGACAGCGGAAGTTCTTCCACTTCAACCTTGCCTGTCCACCCAGCATCAGTATCGATTCCTGCGCCGGCTTGATTGTCTTCATTGCCTTTGCCGAGCTTGAGATAGCGACCGTTCGTGAAGCCGAGGTTCTTACCACCGGCGGAAATGATCGGATAGTTGCGTGAGAGGTGGAAACTGCTGGAAGCGGAACCATGCATGGCCAGGGTGTTGTCCAGCATATTACCTTTGCCGGTCGGCTCGGGAGTCTCCTTCAGTCTCTGCGCGAAACGACCGAATTCCTCGGCCTGATAGCGATTATAGGTCCCCAGGTTCTTCCAGCCGTCGGGCTTCTTGACTTCATGAGTCAGACCATGAGCACCACCAAAGCCAACGGCGAGTGACAGCAGGTCGTGCGGACCTTCGCCGTTTTCTCGCCCCAACTGAAACGTCGCGACGCGGCTCGAGTCACTCAGGAACGCGAGATAAATCAGTTCATACATTGTCTGGAAATAGAGTCTGGCTTCTTTGGGTTCCGCATCCAAATGCAGGTTGCGGGCATCAACCACCGGAGTCGGCGTATCGATCCACCGTTGAGCCTTCGCCAGCTTCAGCTCTGTATCGCGCACTGCGTCCAGATACTGCTTGAGCGTCTCTTGATCGCGGCTGGAGAGTTGGCGTCCCAGCGATCGAGTATTGTCAATCAGGAGATCCAGGGCACTCTTGCTTCTCGCCAGTCTGGCAGCCGCGTCTTTGCTGCTCGTTACAAACAGCATGTCGAAGATTTCCTTCGGCTTATTCATCGCCGGAATCGGCCGTCCTTCACGATTAAAGGACTGCGTCTGCGCACCACGCGGGCCGCCCACGCCACCATTAGTGGACATGACCATCGAAGAATGTCGAGTGAAGTCTCCGGCGTGCTCCGCATACACCTGATCCAGAGAGATTGTATTCTGATACGGGCCCTCACCACCGATTGGCGCGCCCGTTAAATACTGATCGGCATTGGAATGGCCGTGAACCTGTCTGGCGGCAGGATGTGACAGCCCTGAATAAATCGTGATGTCACTGCGCAGTGGCTCGAGCACATCGAGCACTTTGGTCAATTCGAAATTCTTTTCGCCGCCTCGTGGGAACCAGCTCCAATCCTTCCAGGCGGGGTCTGATTTGAGTGGCAAGCCAACACC
This sequence comes from Planctomycetaceae bacterium, assembly GCA_028291605.1. Taxonomy (GTDB): domain Bacteria; phylum Planctomycetota; class Planctomycetia; order Planctomycetales; family Planctomycetaceae; genus JAKFVC01. Next base: position 7,430 of record JAQGHS010000291.1, read on the forward strand.
ATCAGGATGGTAGACACTGACAAAACGTTTCGGAGTCTCGTTCAGGCCTGGGCCGCCCGCAGCAAACGTTTCCAACCACGGCAAAGCCAGCGCCAGACCGGTGCCGCGAAGAAACGTTCTACGACTCAGCAACATGGATTTGTTAGTCATCGTCTGTTCCAGACTCTTACTTAGAGTTGAAGAGGTTACTGCTGATGATCAGTTGGATCAGGTCACCCAGGCCGTCATTCCGTTGTCTGAACTGTGCGGTCAAGCTGTCATTGTCCGCACGGTCACCAAATGCAAGTGGTCTGCCCAGAGCGTAAGCCGTCAGCTTATGCACCATCGCTCGGGCAAATTGATCTTGTCGGTCCGTGAGCAAATATCGCTTGAGCCCATCCATCCCAGCCAGCGTCTGATGATTGAATAGTACTGAAGTCGCGTCGACAGGCTGGTTCTTAATCTGAGTCCGATACACTCCGAGGGCATCGTAGTTCTCAAACGCGATTCCCCACGGGTCGATCCTGGAGTGACACGAGGCGCAGGCCGCTTTGTTCCGGTGATCGGCGATCCGTTCTTTCAGAGTCATTTGCAAAATCTTCGGGTCCGTCAGGTCAACTTCCGGGACATTCGGCGGTGGTGGAGGCGGCGGATCTTGCAGGATGCGTTTCAGCATCCAGACGCCACGTTTCAGAGGATGCGAATCCTTGCCGTCGGAGTTCATAGTCAGGATCGCAGCCCCCGTCAAAATACCGCCGCGATGCGTTTCAGTGGCGACCGGCACTTTGCGAAAATGAGGGCCGTAAACCTTGGGAATCCCATAGTGTGCAGCCAGCCGTTCGTTGACGACCGCGTAATCGGAATGGATGAAGTCTAAAATGCTGTGGTTGTTCCGCAGGACTTCATCAAAGAACGCGATGGGCTCTTCCTGCATCGCTTCTCTCAATGAGCCGTCAGTGACATGAGTCACATTGTTCAGGCCATCCATGCCCAACCACTGCTCGACGAAGTTCTGAGAGAATCGTCTGGAACGCGGGTCTGCCAGCATACGTTTCACTTGAGCCGCCAGGACCTCTGTCTCTCTGAGTTTTCCCTGCTCGGCGAGTTTCAGCAGTTCGTCATCCGGAATACTGGACCACAGAAACACGGAGAGGCGGCTGGCTAACTCCAGCTCACTGATACTTGCCGGGGCTTCAGTCTTATCTGGCGTCACTCGTTGAGTCAGGTAAAGGAACTCCGGGGTGGCCAGCACGGTAGCCAGCACTTCCACCATCGCCTCTTCAAAAGTCGAGAATCCCGGCCGGTACTTCGCAAACAGGGCCATGAATGGATCGACCTCCTGCACGGTGACCGGGCGGCGCCAGGCACGTCTCAGGAATCGATTCAGCACCTCGCGGCCATAGATCTCCTCGTTACTTTTGTTGTCGCTCGCAATAAAGATGTCAGTGTGAGTTTTCGATGGCCACTGCTCGTAGAAGGGAGCACTGATTTCAATGTAATCGATGAGAACATTGAGACGCTCTTCCACGCCGGGAGCATTGGAGACATTGTGAATGTGCAGGAACTCATCCCGTCGGGGAAATGTGGTGGTGAGCTTCCGGAACGGATTGCGCTGGATATCACCCAGTGGGATATCGAAGTCAATAATCTGAGGGTTGTCGCCAGGTGCCGTCACTGGGACGTCACGCTCACTGATGACCTGCGAGAAATTGGCATTGTTGCTGGTGTGGGCACTGAAAATCAGACGCAGGCTCGCGTACTCGTCAGGGTTCATGGTCGAACGTCCGGTTCGAATGCGAACGCGCATGATGCCTTCGTCAGGCAGAAAGCGATCCAGATCCAGTTTCAACTCGTTGGATCGGGGAAGAACCAGCACAACAGGAGAAACAGCCGGCGTCTGCCCGGCCACAGCCCCTTCCTGAGGCATCGACTTTCCAGTCGAAAAGAGAATGCCCTTGCCGGTCTCTCGATGAAACAGATGCTGCTGATGCCTGTGATTGCGATAGCTCTCTTCGCTTTTGTCGAATGTCTTGGCATCCTTTACGGCCGCCGCCCTATTCATCTCATCCTGCATCGAGATGATGTAGGTGACGGCTTGCGGACGCTCGCCGCTCACGGTGGCTCGCTGGAGAGCTTTAAGACCGATCTCACGATAAGTCTCGAACTGCATGATGGACATCTGCAGCAATTCCGAGCTGTTCTTGAAACCGTCCTCAGATGCAGTTTCTGGCGGCAGCTTGGTCGCGAGAGAGTAGGGCAGGCCGAGGAGGTCCTGCAGGGCGTAGTTGTATTCGTATTTCGTCAGCCGGCGAAATGACGAATGCACCTTGCTGTTGCGACGGATGAGAGACGCCTTATTCAGTTCCCCGCTGAGCCAATCCACAATGTTGCCGCGAGCCGCGTCGGCGAGTGCGTACTTCGGTTCGTCCTCGGGGGGCATCACGGAGTTGCTGAGAGCGTTATAGACCTCGCGCCAGCGCTCAACGTCAGGGCCGGTCAGCAGGTCCGGATTCAATTGGTCGACGCGAAGTCTGCCCTCGGACTTTTCGGGACCATGACAGGCCAGGCAGCTTTTCTTCAGAATCGGTCCTACCGACTCTTGAAACTCAGCCAGGTTCGCCTTGGGAATGGCGTCGGTGGTGTTCGTAGCTGCCTTAGTCTCTTTCAAGAATCTGGATTTGACGCGCCCCTGTTCCTTGGCCGTTTCCAAAGTGACCGGAGTCTCCTGACCATCGGCCGCCAGATTCGTGCATGCGGTACCGAGAACAAGCAGGATGGCGATCTTTAGAGTCTTCATAAGCTGCTTTTCGTTCTCACCAGCTTCGGCACAAGATTGTATGCACTGGCGAACCGGCGACCGAACGGGAGGGATTGATCGGGGGGGATTCCTGATTGACAGTGCTGGGGCAGGGCGTGGCGCATTCAAAAATGGTGCCACGACGCACCAATCCAGCATAGCAGTACCGAGCGATTGCAACAATAGTTGATGGCTACCGAGGCCGCTGATGGCGCGTATTTCGAAATCATGGTTCTGGCGTCGGATCAGTTATCGCCGTCCCGCTTGATTTTGCCTTTAACTTCACGGACCACATCCCCTATTCTGCGCAATAAAATCGAACACCAATTTCGACTCTTGTTTAAAGTCCAAACAAGATTGATGCACATGGCATTCCCCCCATGATCGGTATCGGCGTCAGCAACCCATAGTCAGCCAGAGCCCGCACAGCATCTCCGCTCAATCGATTCGCGTAGAGATGCAGAACGATATGTGCGGCGAAGGCAGCGGTAACTGAAAGGTAAAACGCCTTTTCATCCATCAGGACCGCGCAAATCGCCGCCGTCAGCGCAGAAACAATGCCCAGAAACAGAAGATCACGGTTCATGGTTCGCCACCAATGGGATGCCCCGCCAGGATCATTCGCTTGATCACATTCGGTATCGCGTGCGGCGATCACCAGACAATTGTAGGCCACCATGCCAGCAATCGATGCGAGCAACGGCCACGAACGCGCGGTAACCCCCAGGCAGGCGAATGCGCCCAAAGCAAAGAAGATTCCAACACCGAACTCTTTCCCCGGCAGTTTTTGGCCGAGGAAAATCGGCTTTATAAAAACGAGGAAATGCAAACCAACTCCAATTCCCACCAGTAGTGCGCGTTCCATCACAGGTCTTGGCAAACCAAACGCTAGTACCACGAGGATGCCCAGGAAACAGAAGCTCAGACAGGCCAAAAACAAGGATCGATAATTTCGCCCAAATCGCAGGCGACCAGTTGCCTGAGTCCAATCTTTGCAACTGGCGACATCGATACAACGGTCCAACAAGTAAATGCACCATACGATGAGAAACAAGGCGACAACAGGACGGAGCGGTAAAGTAACATCCAGTGCACGACTGGTCGCCCAGGTCCACGTAGATACGACACAGGGAGCATCCAGTCCCAGCCAACTTGGCGCAAACCACCAGTGCCAGCGATCAACGCGACGTTCGGCAAGAGTCTGTTCGCTGGACATGATTCACCATCCTGACAGCACCCAGATCTTGGGAACAAAAATGGTCAAACCAACCGCGGCCGATGTGATTGCGAGTACTAACACTGCGGCTGAACCGCAATCTTTCGCTTGTTTAATCAGCGGATTCTGTTCCTGAGAGATGCGATCTGCGAGTCTCTCTATTGCGGTATTCATGCACTCGGCTGAGATCACCACCCCGATGCAGAGCAAAACCGCAATCCATTCCCACGCTGCCAGCGGAAACGTCATTCCCGCGGCGATCACGCCAATCGCCGCGAGGCAGTGAATTCGCATGTTCTGTTCGGTCCCCAACGCGTGGCAAATGCCGCAGAACCCAATGGCAAAACTACGGAAGAATTTGGATAAGCTCATACAACAATGCTCGACGGCGAATGGAACCGCTTCATGGATCGCGCCGTAAAAAATGTTCATGGATGATTACGCAAGTCCCGCCGCGATCGTTGGCAGAAGGTGGAGTCGCCCGAACCCAACCGGTGGGGAATTCTTGCGGGTCCCACAGTGTTGCCAGCCTTTCGCCGTAGCTTCGGCGGGGTAAAAATACTCTGCTTTCCCCAAAATCATCAAACCAATCGGATACCCCGACCATAGCATCATGAGCCGGATTTTGCACCCGTTGTTCGCCCGCTTGGCATCCGCTACCCGGCAGGATCTGGCCCGCCAAGTTGCCCCCACCAATGAGAAGCGAACCGCATCCTGCGTTCGCGTCTGCCAATACAGATCTCGGTGACAGCCGGGGGCGGCTACGACTGATCAGGGTAGGGCGGAAGCAGGGATCTCGGCTCAAGGAGCTGATCACGATCGTGACCTGCGGATCATTCCTGAGATGGCTTCAAAATGCGACCGACCATGACACGACGAGAAGGGACTCAACTTGGAAACCAGGTCGGCGTCGGACCTCGGACGACATCTGGGCACTTGTGGTGAAGCTGGCGCAGGAGAACTCGTGGCGCTGCACTCGCGTCCTCGGGGAACCTCGAAAACTCGGAATCAGAAAGATCAGCCGCCAGACTGTAAAGAACATCCTCAAGGGAACTGGATCTGAAGAATCAGACGGTCTCGATAGTGATCTGCGTTTTGTAATGGACAGCATTGAACTGGGCCCGTTCCGCGTCCAGCTCAAATGGAGCGAAATCCCGAGTGTCAGGAATCACCCTTACACCGTCAACTCGGACATACTGATCTCGGCCAGGCAATGAGATGGCTTGCGGGAAGGCCCGCGATCGTCAGTCGAATTGGCGACTGCCGTTTACTGTCACAGATGAAGTGACAGGGCTATTGTTCGAACCGGAACAGGCTCTCGATTGCCATGCATTAGTTCGCATGCGAAATAATTGATAACTATTCGACATCATCATGTTTATCTTTTGCGTCCTTTTTGACAAGAAAAGTTAGGAAATCGTCCGCATTACGCAACATCAATTCTCAACAACAGCTTAAGACGTGAAGTCGTTGTCTGAGTTGGCGGGTTTTGACGTTGACGATCAACAAAGTTATGAAGAGCGGAGCCCCTGAGCGAGGTTTTCCGTTAATTCGGCACACGTTTTTTAGGAAAGTTGGGGGACTTGGTTGACAATGGTGGTACTGTCTTCGTACTTTGGCGACGGGCCAGAAGATGAACATGTACGATAGTGAGAATTCGTTTTGTTGAACTGTCGAGGTGTCTACCTCCGCGTAGTAAACACACGAGCAGTTCCATGCTTGGTCGGATCCAGTCGTCGCGTTTGCAGCTTGCTTGGACATTCTCTCTGTCGCGGCATCTTCGTTGACTTTGATTTGTTTCTTACATTCAGTGTCGGCCATTCGGCCCACCGTTGATGCCCTCGGAGGAACTCCCGCATGGTCCCCAACTTTTCCTGGCGTAATTGGATTTCTTCGCTCACTTCGGGACGAATGGTTTCAAAACGCCGGGTTCGGCATGTCCGACGCCCTCAACTCCACGTGGAACATTTGGAAGAGCGTATCGTCCTTACTTATTCGGTGATTGGCGGGCAATTCATCGGTGACGCAGCTGCGGACCATCTCATTCTCCAAGCCGGCCTGGGCGGCTTTGTGAGACATAATCTGCCGGTCGTCAGCGATGCGTGGACCAGCGAAGCAGGGGTAGCAGTTCCCAATCCCGCTTATCAGGAGCAGCGCGTTTTAGGACAGGTGTTTGAAAGTGAATACGATTGCGATGGGGAGGAACCGGGAATTCAACCGCTTCCGGGGGCAGCCATATCTGTCCACGACTTGGGTGGCGGCGACATTATCGAAATGATCGGCGCCGGGGTGGCCGACGTGACAGGTCTCTTTAATGATACGCTGATCATTGACGGAAGCGGTCAGGATGACCTGATTACTGTTGAACCGGCAGTGATCACCCTGGATATCGGCGCGACGACGTATGCCGGCATTGCTACGATTCAGATCAATGGCAATGGTGGCAGTGATTTATTGACCATGTCCGCCCCGTTGGCGAAGGTTGTGTTCAATGGCGGCGCAGGCAATGACAGATTGGTTGTCGACACGAATTCCCCGCTGGGCGCTGACTTTGACGGTGGCACCGGGAACGATGAACTGGATATCTTGCCAACTGTTGTGAGTGCCCTGACATATTACACTGCGGGAAAGAGTCTAAGTATTAACTTTGCCGATTTCAATTTTGCCAATATTGAAACGATCAGCGATCTCGGGGTCTCCGCAGTTCTGCAAGTGGATGCGAACGATGCTCGGAATTTCATCACTTATCAGAGTCTCGCGATACTTCATCTGCAAAGTGAGATTTCGATCGACAATAACGAATCGTATTACTTTATCGCGAAGGGGGTGATGAATCTGAGTGCGGGGAACGGTGATGATGTGATCAACCTGGAACTCCTGGACGGTGCGCCTGCATTGGCCGCCATCAGGATCGACGCAGGTTATGGTGAAGATCAGGTCATTGTGCATGATGCGGTCTCGGAAGATGTGACGATTGATACGAATCTCAATACGATTACCGGCGTAGCCGTCATTCCTGCACTCATCAACTACTTCCGGCTTGAAGACCTGTCGATCGTGGGTGGTAACGCAACCGGACTGAATGTTTCCGGTTCCGCGAACTACGAAGTCGATTTTGCTGACCAGAACGACGCAGGAACGGTCCAGACGGATTCGTTGCCGATCCATTTTGCCGGCTTTGATCCCGGGACGAAAATCACGCTGGACGGTGACAACACTACGGTTGTCGGGCCGGACACCGATGACGACTTTACGGTTGCCGGCAATCCCGGCCAGATTGAGACCGTTGGTCGTCCGACAGTGATCCCCGTCAACGCGACCGCGATCGGCATTGAAGGTCGGGGCGGCGACGACTCATTCACGATCACGACTACCGACGCGGCCTTCCTCGCGATCCTGTCGATCACCGGCGGGACAGGCAATGACACTCTGGTCTGGGATACGACGGTCGCTGTCACGGCGGCGATTAGTTACGCACTGGAAAATATTCAGCTTAACAGCAACATCAACACGACCGGCGTGCCCGTCACTTTTACCGGCCACACGGTATTGACGGCTCCGCTGACGATTTCGACGGCTGGTGGCGATGTCGTGTTTGATGGTCCCGTTGACGGTGCACAAACTTTGGCAATCACGGCAGGTGCCGGCGATGTGGAATTTCGCGGCGATGTCGGCAGCAATACGACGATCACCTCGTTGACCGTCACGAACACCGGTGAGCTGGTTTTGGGTGGAGGTGTCCGGACATCCGGCGGGAATGTCGATCTGTCCGGGGCGACAGGTGGAACCCGGTTGGCTGGGGACAGTACTGTCGTCACGAACGGCGGAACTCTGCAAGTAGGTTCTCCGGTAAATGCCACTTCGGTCGCCGGCCAATCCCTGACGATCGACACGGGCGCCGGCAATATCACGATGATGGGCGTGGGAACCACGACCCCGCTGGATACCTTCCGAGTGGCCGATGGCGGGACCTTCACGGCCAATGGCAACATCGTGACCGCGGGCTCGCATACGATCGACTTTGGTGGCGTCACCCTGGTCATCGCCGCAGCCGGGTTTACCTTGGACGCGACCGGTGGCGGCGTCGACCCTGAAGGCGCGGATGTCATTCTGTCAGACGTGAACGCTGATGCGGCTGCTAACAATCGGGATTTGACAATCCTGACCGGTACGACTGGAAGGGCCTTGCTAACAGGTGTTATTGGTGCCACACGTCTGGACGGTCTGACGATCACTGGCGGGGGTGGAACTCAAATCAGCGGCAATATCTCGGCCGGCAATGGCGGTGATGCCGTGACCTTTAATAGTAATATCACGCTGCTCGCCGAAGTCTCGATTAATACTGACGGCACTGCGGATGGTCAGGTGATCTTTAATGGCACCGTCGACGGAGCGCAGGATCTGTCCATCAATGCGGCGACCAGTTCGATCGCCTTCAACGAAGCCATTGGCGCGACGCAAAGGCTGGGCGATGGGGACGGGCCAGCGCTGAACATCGGCAGTGCGGACGGGAATGTGACGTTCAATGGCACGGTGAATCTGGCGAGTGGCCTGTGGAGTCTGAGTGCGCTGGCTGGCGTGACGTTCAACGAGAACGTCGACATCCTGGCAGGTACTGTTCCAACCCTCATTAACGGCGACCAGCTAACGTTGAACGGTCTGGTCTTTAGTTCGGCGGGGGATGTGGTGTTCGGCGATGCCGCGACGGATGTGGTCACGCTGGGGGTGGGCGCAGTGACAATCAGCACAGCTCCCGGCAGCGGGGTCTTGATCTTCAATGCCGAAGTTCAAGGGGCTCAAGACCTGACGATCGCCACGGGCACGGGGCAAGCCACGTTCAATGCGGAAGTGGGCAATGCCGGTGCGACGGAAGTCGGTGATGGGACCGGCGCCGCCATCACCATTCTCTCCGGGACAACGTTGTTTGTCGCTCAAGTGGATACCAACAGCGGGATCGTCGCAGCTGACGGTACGGTCGTCACCTTCCAGTCTGACGTCAACATCGAAGCAGGCAATACGGCATCGGCATTGTCCGGCAATGTGATCCTGGACGGCATGACGCTGACTTCCGACGGCGCGATCACATTGGGCGATTCGGCCAGTGATCAGATCACCATTTCAGGTGCGGCGGTCTCAATTGTCACGACGGGGGCGGGCGACAATCTGGTCGTGAATGGTAAGCTCGACGGGGCTCAAGATCTGACGTTGAACGTGGCCGGATCCAGTACGTTTAACGCGCCAGTCGGCTCGCAGACACCGATCGGCGATGGTGCGGGTGCCGCCCTGACGATCACGTCGACAGGAACAACGACGTTTGCGTCGACATTGGGAGCAAGCTCGGCAATTTCGCAAGCAGGGACTGCCGGAACGTTAACTTTCCAGGACAATGTGACTCTGGCAGTTGCCGCCACCGCCACGACATTCAACGCGAACGTGATCTTTGACGGACTGATCTTCGCGACAAACAATCTGGTCACGTTCGGCGACGCGGCAACCGACACACTGCTGGTGTCAGGTCTGACGTTGTTGACGGCGAGCGACGATCAGATCATTATCAACTCAGCCACAACACTGGACGCGAACTTCACGTTATCCACGGTCGCGGGCGCGATCGACTACAACGGTACCGTGAATGGCAATCACGCACTGGTATTCAACAGCACTAGCACCTCAACGATCAACGGAGTGATTGGCGGGATTACACCCATCGCTTCGCTGACGACCAATGCTGGCGGAACCACGCAAATCAACGCCAACATCACGGCGCAGGGCAACACGATGACGTTCAACGATCCGGTAGTGCTGATTTCCAGCACCACACTGACGGATGTGGGGAACGTCACATTCAACGACACATTGGACGGGGCCTTTGACCTGACACTGGTCGTGGGCGGCACGACGCGTTTCGTCGGAGCTGTGGGTGCGGGGACTCCGCTGGGTGATGGTGCGGGCGCGGCGATGATCTTCAATTCCACCGGCCCCTCAATCCTTGAAAGCACGTTGGCAACCAATTCGGGCATCACCCAGGCGGGGAATGCAGGCGTGATCACCCTCCGTGGCGATGTGACGCTTGGCAACGGCAACACTGATACGACCTTCAATGGCAGCGTGGTGCTGGATGGATTGACGATTACCTCCGCCGATGCGATCACGTTTGGCGACGACGAGACGGATTCGATCACCCTGTCGGGCGGTTTGGTGACGATCACCACCGCGGCGACGGGTGCCAGCCAGATCTATAACGGCAAGATCAATGGTTCGCAGGACTTGACCGTCGATGCGGGCACCGGTTCGATTACCTTCAATGCGTCGATCGGTGAAACACAACGGGTCGGCGACGGCAGCGGCCCCGCATTGACGATTACGGGTGCCGATGCCGATGTGACGTTTAATGGCATCGTGCGTCTGGCGAGCAGCATTACCAGCGTGGATCCCGATACGGGCCTGACCTTCAACGAGGACGTGGACCTGCTGGCCGGTGATACGCTGGCGACGTTCCTCCACGGTGATCAGATCGTATTGAACGGCATGACCTTCAGTTCACAAGGTGAAGTTCAGTTCGGTAATGCCGTCACAGATATCATCACCCTGGGAGTCGGACCTGTCACGATCACCACGGCTCCCGGCAATCGGAATCTCTTCTTCGCAGGCCAAGTCCAGGGCGGGCAGGATCTGACCGTGGCCAGCGGGACCGGGACGACTCAGTTCACTGCGCCAGTGGGCACGATTGGTGACGCCTTCGGCGCGGCCCTGACGCTGCTCTCTGGCTTGTTCGACTTCCTGTTGCAAGTGAACCTGGCGTCCGGCATCGTCGCGGCTGACGGAACGGATGTTCGATTCCATTCCGATGTCAATATCGCGGCTGGCACCACGGATTCGACCCTATCCGGTGATGTAACTCTGGACGGGATGACACTGACTTCGGCGGGCGCGATTACGTTGGGGAATTCCACCAGCGATCAGATCTCATTGTCGGGCGGCAATGTGACCATCACAACAACGGGCGCTGGTGACAACCTGGTCGTGAACGGCAAGGTGGATGGTGCTCAAGACCTGATCTTGAACGTGGTCGGCTCAAGCGTCTTCAATGCTCCTGTCGGTTCGCAGACGCCCATCGGCGATGGCGCAGGCGCAGCCCTGGCAATCATTTCCACCGGGACAACGATCTTCGCTTCCACGCTGGCCACGGCATCGGGAATCGGCCAGTCTGGCGGCGCGGGAACACTGACGTTCCAGGACAACGTGAACGTGGCCGCAGGCGACACGATCACAAACTTAAGCGCCAACGTCATCTTCGATGGGTTGATCTTCACGGCCAATGGTCAAGTGGCGATCGGTGATGCCTTGGCCGACTTCCTGCTGATCTCGGCGGCCACCGTCCTGACAACATCCGACGATTTGGTCGTCATCAACTCGGCAACGACGCTGGCGGGGAATTTCACGGTCGATTCCGGCGCGGACGGCACCGTTTACAACGGAACGGTCAACGGGAATCAGGCGCTGGTGCTCAACAGCACGTTCGTCACGCAACTCAACGGCGTCATTGGTGGTGTCACTCCGATCAACTCGATCACGACCAATGCCGGTGGCAGGACTGAGCTGAATGCCAGCATCACGGCCCAGGGCAACACGATGACGTTCAACGATCCGGTGCTGCTGTTCTCCAGCATCACGCTGACGGATGTGGGTGGCGTGACCTTCAACAGCACGTTGGATGGGGCGTTCGACCTGACGCTGGCGGTGGGTGGTACGACGCGGTTCGTGGGAGCGGTCGGTGCTACGGCGCCGCTGGGCGATGGCACCGGCGCGGCGATGATCTTCAACTCCACGGGACCATCGATCTTTGAAAGCACACTGGCGACAGCTTCGGGAATCACGCAAGCGGAGAACGCCGGACCGATTACGTTGCGCGGTAATGCCACATTCGGGAACGGCGATACGAACACGACGTTCAACGGCGATGTGGTGTTGGATGGCCTGACCGTCACGGCGGCGGATCCGATCTTCTTCGGCAGCGACGAGACCGACGCCATCACGTTGTCGGGTGGACCGGTGACTGTGACGACGTCAGTCACTGGTGCGGCCCAGACCTTTAATGGCAAGGTGAATGGATCGCAGGACCTGACCGTGAATGCGGGTGCTGGTTCAATCACCTTCAACGCGTCGCTCGGTGAAACCCAGCGGATCGGTGACGGCACAGGTGCCGCCCTGACGATCACGGATGCAGACGCCGATGTGACGTTTAACGGCACGGTCAGTCTGGCGAGCGGCCTGTCGAGTCCGAATCAGGTGACCGGCCTGACGTTCAATGAGAATGTCGACATTCTGGCTGGCGACACTCCGACGAGCATTTTCGGCGACCAAGTGAACTTAAGTGGTCTCACTTTCAGTTCCGCGGGCCAGATGGTCATTGGTGACGCAGCGACTGACGTCGTGAACTTGACTGGCGGTGCGGTCACGATCAGCACGGCCGCCGGAAATGCCAACATGCAATTCGGTGCCGAAATTCACGGAGGTCAGGATCTGATAATCGCCGCAGGAACTGGCTTTGTCAGTTTCCAGGCCGAAGTGGGCGACGCGGGAGCAAACGAGATCGGTGATCTCATTGGAGCAGCCATCACAATCCTGTCGGGCAGCATCTTCTTTGACGCGCGGGTCGACACGAATAGTGGCATCGTGGCAGCAGATGGTACCACGGTGAATTTCTTCGGAGATGTCAACATTGAGAGCGGCTTTTCGGGTAGTGAGGCATCGGTGTTTTCGGGTGATGTCGTATTTGACGGAGTGATTCTGTCCTCGGATGGCGCGGTCACTCTGGGTAATTCAACCAGTGATCAGATCAGGTTGACCACCGCCAGCACAACGATCATCACGACCGGCGTGGGTGATAACGTGGTGGTGAATGGCAAACTGGATGGAAGCCAGGACCTGGTCTTGAATATCGCCGGGTCAAGCGTCTTTAACGCTCCTGTTGGCTCGCAGACACCGATCGGCGACGGCACAGGTGCGGCCCTGATAATCAACTCCCCCGGGACGACGACCTTCGCTTCCACTCTGTCTACGGCCTCGGGAGTCATCCAGGCCGGCGTAGCCGGGACACTCACGCTGCAGGACAACGTGAACTTGGGTGACGGGGATACCAATACGACGTTCAATGCGAATGTGATTTTCGACGGTTTGATCTTCACGGCGAATGATCAAGTGACGGTGGGTGACGCGACGACGGATACGCTGCTGGTCTCGGGTCTGACTCTGTTCCAGACGACGAACGATCTGATCACGATCAACTCGGCGACGACCTTGGATGCCAACTTTACGGTGAGTTCCGGCACAGCGAACATCACCTACAACGGGACGGTCAATGGGAATCACGCCCTGGTGTTGAACAGTGCCGGCACGACGCGGATCAATGGTGTGATCGGCGGCACTACGCCGATCAACGCGATCACGACCGATGCTCCGGGGACGACGGAGCTGAACGCCAGCATCACGGCCCAGGGCAACACGATGACGTTCAACGATCCCGTGTTGCTGATTTCGAGCATCACGTTGACGGACGTTGGAAATGTGACGTTCAACAGCACCGTGGACGGCGCCTTCGACTTAACTCTGGACGTTGACGGAACGACCCGGTTCGTGGGTGCCGTTGGTGCGGGAACACCGTTGGGCGACGGAACCGGTGCGGCCATCATCATCAATTCGACCGGTCCGACAATCTTCGAAAGCAGTGTGACGACGGCCTCGGGCATCACGCAAGCCGGGAATGCCGGGCCAGTGACTTTCCGTGGCGATGTCACCCTGGGTAACGGCGACACGAACACCAACTTGAACGGAGACGTCGTTCTGGATGGCGTGACGATCACGTCGGCCGACCCTATCGCGTTTGGAGATGACGAAACCGATTTCATCACGTTATCAGGCGGCCCCGTGACGGTAATCACGCTCGACGTCACGCAGACGTACAACGGCAAGGTGAATGGTTCACAGGACCTGATCGTCAACGCGGGAACCAGTTCAATCACGTTTAATGCGTCCCTGGGTGAGACTCAGCGGATCGGCGACGGAGCGGGTGCCGCGTTGACCATCGTCGGCGCGGATGCGGACGTGACGTTTAACGGTACCGTCAGTCTAGCGAGTGGACTAAGCAGCCTGGATGCGGCAACCGGTCTGATCTTCAATGAGAATGTGGACATCCTGGCCGGCGATACGCCCACGACGATCTTCGGTGACCAGGTGACTTTGAATGGCCTGGTCTTCAGTTCGGCAGGCGATATCACATTCGGTGATGCGGCAACCGATGTGGTCACGCTGGCGGTGGGCGCAGTGACCATCAGCACGGCCCCTGGTAGTGCGGCCCTAGTGTTTAACTCGGAAGTCCAGGGAGCTCAGGACCTGACGATCGCGACTGGTACGGGGCAAGCCACATTCAATGCGGAAGTCGGCAATGCGGGAGCGACAGAAGTCGGCGATGGGACAGGGGCGGCCATCACGATTCTGTCCGGGACAACCTTGTTTGTCGCTCAAGTGGATACCAACAGCGGGATTGTCGCCGCGGACGGGACGGTCGTCACCTTCCAGTCTGATGTTAACATCGAAGCGGGCAATACGGCCTCGGTGCTGGCCGGTGACGTCATCCTCGATGGGATGACGCTGACTTCAGACGGCGCGATCACGCTGGGCAATTCGACGAGCGATCAGATTACGCTGTCGACATCCGCGGTGACAATCAACACGACGGGTGCGGGCGACAACCTGGTCGTGAACGGGAAACTCGATGGTTCTCAAGATCTCACGTTGAATGTGACCGGTTCGAGTGTCTTCAATGCACCAGTCGGCTCGCAGACACCAATTGGCGACGGCGTCGGTCTCGCGGTGACGATCACGTCGACGGGGACGACGACCTTCGCCTCGACATTGGGGACGAACTCCGGAATGACACAGGCCGGAACGGCCGGGACAGTGACGTTCCAGGACAATGTAAACCTGGGCGATGGGGACACCAACACGACGTTCAACGCCAATGTGATCTTCGACGGCCTGATCTTCACCGCGAATGATCCGGTGACGATCGGTGATGCGACGACAGACACGTTGCTGGTCTCCGGAGTGACGTTGTTGCAGACGACGAACGATCTGATCACGATTAACTCGGCGACCACGCTGGGCGCCAACTTCACAGTGGATTCCGGGTCAGCCAACATCGTTTACAACGGCACGATCAACGGCAATCAGGCGTTGGTGCTCAACAGCACGGGCACGACGCGGATCAACGGCGTGATCGGCGGGGTGACTCCGATCAATTCGATCACGACCAACGCGGGCGGGACCACGGAGTTGAACGCGAATATCACAGCCCAGGGCAACACGATGACGTTCAACGATCCGGTGTTGCTGATCTCCAGCATCACGCTGACGGACGTGGGGGGCGTGACGTTCAACAGCACGTTGGACGGGGCGTTCGACCTGACGTTGGCGGTGGGCGGCACGACACGGTTCGTCGGAGCGGTGGGTTCAGGAACACCACTGGGTGACGGGACCGGCGCCGCGATGATCTTTAACTCCACGGGCCCCTCGATCTTCGAAAGCACGCTGACGACGAATTCAGGGATCACGCAAGCAGAGAACGCCGGACCGATTACGTTGCGCGGCGATGCGACGTTTGGCAACGGCGATACCAGCACGACGTTCAACGGCAGCGTGGTCTTGGATGGCCTGACCGTCACGGCAGCCGATCCCATCAGCTTCGGCAGCGATGAGACGGACAGCATTACGTTGTCGGGTGGTCCCGTGACGGTGACGACCGCGGTAACCGGCGCGGCCCAGACCTTCAATGGCAAAGTGAACGGTTCTCAGGATTTGACAGTGGATGCGGGAGCGGGATCAATCACGTTTAATGCCTCGTTGGGTGAAACTCAACGGATCGGTGACGGGGTTGGTCCGGCGTTGAATATTATCGATGCCGATGCGGATGTGACGTTCAATGGCGCGGTCAATCTGGCGAGCGGCCTGTCGAGTTTGAATCAGGTGACCGGCCTGACGTTCAATGAGAATGTCAACATTCTGGCGGGCGACACACCGACGGTGATCAATGGCGACCAAGTCACATTGAACGGCCTGACGTTTAGCTCAGCTGGAAACGTGACGTTCGGCGATGCCGCCACAGATGTGGTGACGCTGGCGGTGGGCGCCGTGACGATCAGCACAGCGCCGGGGAGTGCGGCCTTGGTGTTTAACGCGGAAGTGCAGGGGGCTCAGGACCTGACGATCGCCACGGGGACCGGTTCCGCGACGTTCAACGCGGAAGTTGGCAATGCGGGGGCGACGGAAGTGGGCGATGGCATCGGTGCCGCGATCACGATCCTGTCGGGCACCACGCTCTTCGTAGCTCAGGTCGACACGAACAGCGGCATCGTGGCGGCGGACGGCACGAACGTGACGTTCCAGTCGGACGTCAACATCGAAGCCGGCGACACGGCCTCGGCTTTGTCGGGTAACGTCACGCTGGACGGCATGACGCTGAATTCCGACGGAGCGATCACCCTCGGGAACTCGACTAGCGATCAGATCACACTCTCCACTTCTGCTGTGACGATCGTGACGACTGGCATCGGGGACAACCTCGTCGTGAACGGCAAGCTCGATGGTTCTCAAGATCTGACACTCAGCGTGGCTGGTTCGAGCGTCTTCAATGCCCCGGTGGGCTCGCAGACGCCGATTGGCGACGGCACCGGTCTGGCGGTGACGATCACGTCGACGGGGACGACGACGTTCGCCTCGACATTGGGGACAAACTCCGGGATGACACAGGCCGGAACGGCCGGGACAGTGACGTTCCAAGACAACGTGAACCTGGGCGATGGGGACACGAACACAACCTTCAATGCCAACGTGATCTTCGATGGCCTGATCTTCACAGCCAACGATCCGGTGACGGTGGGTGACGCAACGACGGATACGTTGCTGGTCTCGGGGCTGACTCTGTTCCAGACGACGAACGATCTGATCACGATCAACTCGGCAACGACATTGGATGCGGACTTCACGGTCAGTTCCGGAACAGCCAACATCGTCTACAACGGGACGGTCAACGGCAATCATGCGCTGGTGCTCAACAGTGCTGGCACGACGCGGATCAATGGGGTGATCGGCGGCATCACGCCGATTAACTCGATCACGACCGATGCTCCCGGGACGACTGAGCTGAACGCGAACATCACGGCGCAAGGCAACACGATGACGTTCAACGATCCGGTGTTGCTGATTTCGAGCATTACGCTGACGGACGTGGGTGGCGTGACGTTCAATAGTACGTTGGACGGGGCCCATGATCTGACGTTGGCCGTGGGTGGCACGACACGATTTGTGGGGGCGGTCGGTTCGGGAACACCACTGGGTGACGGGACCGGCGCGGCGATGATCTTCAACTCCACCGGCCCCTCGATCTTCGAAAGCACTCTGACGACGAACTCGGGGATCACTCAGGCCGAGAACGCCGGACCGATTACGTTGCGCGGTGATGCGACATTCGGGAATGGCGATACGAACACGACCTTCAATGGGAATGTGGTGTTGGACGGCCTGACGGTCACGTCGGCTGATCCGATCTTCTTCGGCAGCGATGAGACGGACAGCATTACGTTGTCGGGTGGCCCGGTGACTGTGACGACCGCGGCTACAGGAGCAACTCAGACCTTCAATGGCAAGGTGAACGGCTCGCAGGACCTGACGGTCAATGCAGGGGCCGGCTCGATCACGTTCAATGCCTCATTGGGTGAGACTCAACGGATCGGTGACGGCACCGGTCCTGCGTTGAATATCGTTGACGCGGATGCGGATGTGACGTTCAACGGAACGGTGAATCTGGCGAGTGGCCTGTCGAGTCTGAATCAGGTGACCGGCCTGACGTTCAATGAAAACGTCGACATTCTGGCAGGTGATACACCGACGGTGATCAATGGAGACCAGGTCACGTTGAACGGCCTGACGTTTAGCTCAGCCGGGAATGTGACGTTCGGCGATGCGGCGACGGATGTGGTCACGCTGGCGGTGGGCGCAGTGACAATCAGTACGGCCCCCGGCAGTGCGGCACTGGTGTTTAACGCGGAAGTGCAGGGTGCTCAGGACCTGACGATCGCCACGGGGACCGGTTCCGCAACGTTCAATGCCTCATTGGGTGAGACTC
>JAQGHS010000321.1 GCA_028291605.1 Planctomycetaceae bacterium
AAGACGATGGCTCAGCAGGTCCTCACGATTGACTCGGCGCAAGGGAAGCGAGTTGTTGATGCGGCCTTGAATCAGTTGAAGGCGAGTTGGCAAGCACCCTTGAACTGGAATTGAAGGTCACTCGCGCAATAGTTCCGAAAAGTGGCCAGTCGTCCGACCTCTAAAGGAGATGCGCCGATGTCCTTTTCTGTGAACGTTAAGTCGAAGCCACCCGGGCCGATCAAGGGGTTGTATCAAGCCGAAGTTGTCAGCGAGGGATTGCAACTGCGGAAGAAGGGATCAGCCGATATTCTGATTCCTCTGGGGAATACCGCCACCTGTAACAAACAAGCGACGGTCAGCCTGGTTTACGACGGCACCGAACTCGCCATGCAAGTTGTCGGGTTGGCAATCAAGAACCAGAAGCTGGCTGAAAGCCTGACGGGTTATCTATCACAGGGACAACCCGCGCCCGACATTAAGGATTATAAGTTGCCGGGGTATTTGATCGCCTTGGCATTAATGCCGTTTGTCATTCCCATCATGACATTGGGGGGCGGTATTCCCGCTGGAATTGCCGGTGGACTGTTTGTCGGGACGATCAGTATCGCGAAAAACGACGACATTCCCCTGGCACTGCGCGCTGTTTATGTTCTTCTCATTACCGTCGTCGGCCTCATTGCCACATTCGCTTTGCTGATCGCAATTTCGCCGATGATCAATGCTGCAAGGAATCCCTAATGATGATCCGACTGATGAGTCAATTTGTGGTGTGTGTGGCTGTCGTGGTGTCTTGCACGACGCTGGCGCAAGCACAGGATGCGGCACCTTGGGACGTTTCCGCGCTCCGGCAGCCACCGAAGGTGACTTGGGTGGATGAGTCGGGGCCGCTCCGCAAGCTGTACTATGAGAGCGAACCGCGGAACGGCGCACCGACGCGCGTCTTCGCGTACTGTGCGTTTCCGGAGAAGATCGAGGGCAAAGCTCCGGCGGTCGTGCTGATTCATGGGGGCGGTGGCAAGGCGTTCCAAGAATGGGCCAAGTTGTGGGCCGATCGCGGTTACATCGCACTGGCCATGGACTTGGCGGGGAAGGGATCGGACGGCCAGCCGCTGCCTGATGGTGGTCCCGATCAGACCGATACCTATAAGCTCCCCAAGGATCCCACGAACCTGAAGGACATGTGGACCTACCATGCTGTCGCCGCGTGTGTGCGGGCTCAGAGTTTGCTCGCGAGCTTGCCGGAAGTTGATGCGGATCGGATTGGCGTGACGGGGATCAGTTGGGGCGGATATCTGACATGCATCGTCGCTGGCGTGGACGATCGCTTTAAATTTGCGGTGCCGGTCTATGGATGCGGTTTTCTTCAGGAAGACAGTGCCTGGTTGAAGCAGTTCGGCGCGATGTCCGAAGAATGGCGAGCTGAATGGGTGAAGAACTTTGATCCCTCCGGTCATGTCGGCCGGGCGAAAATGCCGGTGTTGTTTGTGAATGGAACGAATGATTTCGCGTATCCGATGGGCAGCTATCAGAAGACCTACCGGTTGGTGAAAGATCTCATGCTGTGTGTCACGGTCAACATGCCGCATGGTCATACTGCGGGTTGGGCCCCGATTGAAATCGGTCTGTTTGGTGATCAAATTGTGCGCGGCGGCAAACCGTTGCCCAAGGTGGATCCGCGTTTGAAATTGAACGCGGAAAACACATCGGCAACTGCGGCCTGGGCCGGCGCTGACGAACCGAAGCCGGCATTTCATTGGACGACCGATATCGGTGCCTGGCAACAGCGCAAATGGCAATCGCGAGACGTTGCAATCAACGGCGATCAGATCACCGCAGAGATTCCAAAGGAACGCCCGATTGTGTTCTTTGTCACATTGAAAGATGCTCGCGGTGCCATTGTCAGCACCGAACACGAGGAATTGAAATAAGTCCCATCGGTCCTATTAGTCCCATTCTTTGCCGATAGCCTGACCGATGGTTTGCAATCACGGAAGGAACGCAGATGTCAAATCCACCCCCCGCCGCCAGATTGGGGCAGATGTTGTGCGGTTTTTGGGTGTCGCAGGCCATTTATGTCACTGCTAAGTTAGGCCTGGCAGATCTGATTCAGGATGGTGCGGCAACAGCCGGCGAATTAGCTGCCAAGACCAACACGCATAGGTTATCGCTCTATAGACTGCTACGCATGCTGGCCAGCGTGGGGGTGTTTGTTGAAGAGGGCGAACAGCAGTTCCGACTGACCGACGTCGGCCAGTGTTTGCGCAGCGATGTGGAAGCGTCACAACGCGCAATGGCGATCATGTCGTGCGAAGAGCATTTTCGGGCGTGGTGTGAATTACTTTATAGCGTGCAAACGGGCCAGCCGGCGTTTGACAAAGTATTTGGGATGCCAGTCTTCGATTGGTTGTCACAACATCCCGAACAAGCAACAGTGTTTGATGCAGCGATGGTCTCGGTCCACGGGCGAGAAACGGCCGCATTTTTACAGGCGTACGATTTCTCGGGGATTCAGACGCTTGCGGATGTCGGTGGCGGCAATGGCAGTGTGCTGATTCCGACACTGCAGGCCAATTCGCATCTGCGAGGCATGCTGTTTGATTTGCCTTGCGTGATTTCTCGTGCAACTCCCAATTTTCAAGCTGCGGGTTTAACAGAACGTTGTCAGTTGATCTCGGGCAGTTTCTTTGAATCAATTCCCGTCGGGGCCGATGCCTACATGATGCGGCACATCATCCACGACTGGAATGATGAGCAATGCCTGACGATCTTAAAGAACATTCATCGTGTATTGCCTCCCACCGGCCGCCTGCTGGTTTTGGAAAGCGTGATTCCACCCGGCAATGATCCGTTCTTCGGCAAGCTACTCGATCTCAATATGCTGGTCATTCCCGGTGGCCAGGAACGTACGGCTGCGGAGTACGAGACCCTATTTGCGAAGGCGGGATTCCGTCTCACGCGAATCGTGCCGACGTCCACTGAGCTCAGTATCATCGAAGCGCATAAGGCCTGACTTAATACGCTGACAGATAATGCGTCCAGCCTGCGAAAGTTGTGGCCTATGAATATCCTGAGATTCTGGCTGGCGTGTCTCGGAATGCTATGCATATTGGGCTGGCCAATAACATCGGTCGCTGGACCGACCGGTGCACCGAACGTCGTGTTGATCATTTCCGATGATCAAGGTTGGGGTGACTTTGGGTTCATGGGGCATCCCCACATCAAGACGCCTCACCTGGATCGACTGGCTCGGGAGAGCCTGGTTTATCGTCACGGTTATGTCCCCTCCAGTTTGTGTTGTCCGTCGCTGGCGGTCGTACTGACTGGCAAGTATCCACATCAGACAAAAATCACCGGCAATGAACCGCCGCGGCCCCAGGGGGTGAAACAACCCTATCGTGATCCCGGCTTTCTGGCACAGGTGAATGAGCTCAACGGTTTCATGGCTCAGCATCCACGCTTACCCCATGAGCTGAGCAAGGCCGGCTACGTCAGCTTTCAAACTGGCAAGTGGTGGGCGGGAAACTTTCAAACAGGCGGATTTACTCACGGCATGAGTCATGGCGATCAAAGCCGCGGCGGCCGGCATGGCGACGAGGGGCTGGAGATTGGTCGGAAGTCCCTGCAGCTGATTTACAAGTTTATTAAAGAGGCCGCTGATAAACCCTTCTTGGTCTGGTATGCGCCGATGCTGCCTCACCAGCCACACAATCCGCCCGATCGGCTGCTTCAAAAATACGCACCGCTGAGTTCCTCGCCGCATATTGCCAAATATTGGGCGATGTGCGAATGGTTTGATGAAACGTGTGGCGAGTTGCTTGGCCACCTAGATGAGCAGGACCTGGCGAAGAATACGATTGTGGTGTTCATGATCGATAATGGCTGGATTCAAGATCCTGACCGGGCTGCCTATCGATCGGATTCGAAGCAATCACAATATGACGGAGGACTGCGTACCCCAATCATGATTCGCTGGCCGGAACACGTGGCTCCGCGCATGGTCGACACGCCCGTCAGCAGCATCGATATCGCGCCGACTCTGTACCGAGCGTGTGGCTTAGATCTTCCCGCGGGATTGCCCGGGATCGATTTGCTCGATGACCGGGCTGTGGCCAGTCGCGAAGCCGTCTTCGGAGCCTGCTTCCTGCACAATGCCGTCGACATTCACGTGCCCGAGAAGAATGTGACCTATCGCTGGTGCGTGTCGGGCGAGTGGAAGCTGATCCTGCCGAATCTCGTGAACGTTAAGCA
>JAQGHS010000328.1 GCA_028291605.1 Planctomycetaceae bacterium
TGTTGCGAGCAGATGCAGGGAGATCAGTGGCAGGAGTATATGCCGCGTCGAAGCCAAGCTCTTGAAACTCACCCATTCGGCGTTTCTTGCGAAGTCTTCTTCTCATGTCCTGCAACGCTGCCTAACGCCCAGGTTAACCCGCGTTGTGCCGCGCGAGTGATTTGAATAACACATTAAACCCGACCGCGGCACAATGTCGGGTTGAACCGCTTGTTAGGCATTAGACGCGCTAAAAATACGTGGCGATTATTTGGGCATAAATAAGGAACACTGCTGGAAATAATGAGATGCAGCGCAGGCGAACTACGCGACTCTTGTCTTCCACGTTGGCGAACAGGATTGCGATGATCACGCTGAGCAAGACAAAGGCAGCACCGAAGAATACCGATTGATAGCCGCGAGTAGCGACATGACCGACCGCGTCATTCCACGCCCTGGCATCGGAATTGAAGTCGATACATGCAGCGGCAGCAGAGGCGACTACCAAGCCTCCCCAAGTAAGTAATATGCCAGTCATGGCAACGCAACGGGCAATTGTCGTCATGATTCGTTCTGCCTAACGCCCAGGTTAACCCGCGTTGTGCCGCGCGAGTGAGTTGAATAACACATTAAACCCGACCGCGGCACAATGTCGGGTTGAACCGCTTGTTAGGCCACGTTCCCACAACCGAATCAATGATGGCCGAACGAGCACTCGCTACTTGTTCGAGCGCAGGTACCCCCACCAAATTCATGCAAAACAAGACCGTAACACCAGTAAACTCGTGTCTTATATTTGACCTCATATGAGAGTCCATCGTCGGGAAGTTGCACTGGGGAATCTGTCGACTGTAAAGGCAGCAAGACGCGCCAGTAAGCATGACCTCGCGTTCCCGCTCCTGCTTCGACTTGCACGCGTTGGAACTGCAGTGTTGCACCGCCTAAAGCAACGACGGCAATGATCGCAAAACGGAGTTGAAGAATGCGATTCATTTGCCGCACATTCGTGGAAGAGAGACGCCTAACGCCCAGGTTAACCAGCGTTGTGACGCGCGAGCGATTTGAATAACACATTAAGCCCGCCCGCGGCACAATGTCGGGTTGAACCGTTTGTTAGGCACATTGCGTATTCCAATTTGCGGGCAAGACCAGGTGAATCGAGCATCACCGAGAACTATATTGGATTCGGATGGTCAGTATACCGGGAGTCCAACTGGCGGATCATCACCATGACCACCAGTCACCGCGCCAACCCATTGACCAAGTGTATTCGTCGACGGTGAATGTGTATACCGTCAGCGAAGGGTCTGACCACCTGATACGTGAAAAGCCCTGACGGGTGGCACGCGCGCCTGTGCCACTTCTAAAGTGCAATCCACATACTTTGAAATTGAGACGCAAAAGCGGTGCGGCGACACCAAGCGATAGAAGGAGGAATGTGGCTATGTAAATACAAGATAGCGGGCTGACACCCTTGGCGTGTCTCGTGGGTTCTTCAGTTGTGTTCACAATGTTGCACTCCATGCCGTCATCAATGCGGATAAGTAGTGTGGAATTTCTAGTGCGAACAATGGTAAGGGGAACTGCCTAACATAGAGCGTTTTATCTGGATGGCAGGGATGCCATCCAGATAAAACCTGTTGAACTGAGCCGCGGAGCCTGGTGACTCGGCGCTGCTCTTGGGGATTGTATCTGAGGAGCGGTCTCAGCGGCCAGAGATTTCTTGGCGAAACGGCATGGGGCCGGTTCGAGCGTGGTGCGGGGTGGGCAGGAAGCTCGCCGGGGCCGCGGCGGCGTGCGGGGAATCGGGGCGTGCTCTGCTCGGACAAGTCCGGTCGGCGCGCTCGTACTGCGGATTCGGAATCGGGGACGATTCGAATGACGCGGCGAAGCGGGTTGCGAGTGGTGCCGGTTTCATGAGGAGTCGAGCCCTCTGGGGGCCATCGGAACGGTCTCCTGCGGCGGTCTCTGGGAGAGCAACTCTCTCGGTAATGTCGTGACCTGTAGCGGGGCTTGGCAGCAGGGAC
The DNA here is from genome assembly GCA_028291605.1 of Planctomycetaceae bacterium. GTDB lineage: Bacteria > Planctomycetota > Planctomycetia > Planctomycetales > Planctomycetaceae > JAKFVC01. The sequence continues at coordinate 2,007 of JAQGHS010000328.1, forward strand.
AGACGGTTGCGTTGAGGCCGCAGACCGTTTCCAGCCACTGGGCTGCCGTTTGTGGCGGGTCGGCGGACGACGGGGCAACGGCGCCCAGCAGCCTGCGGCACAGGTCCAGACGCTCGGACTTGCCCCGGTTGGCCAGCAGGCCGTAGTGCCGGATTCGCTGGAAGCCGGTCGGCAGGATATGCTGAGCGAAGCGCCGCACGAACTCCAGCGCCGGCACGACGCTGCTCCGCAGCGCGTCGTCGTGACGTCGATCGCGCCAGCGGAAGCAGACCTGGCCGTCGCGCAGCCCCAGAATGCGTTCGTTGCTGATCGCTGTGCGATGCGTGTACCGTGACAGGTACTCCAGCACCTTGGCGGGCCCCCCGAAGGGGGCCTGCGAATAGACCACCCACGACTGGCTGAGCAGGTGGCGCCGGATCCAGTGAGCGCTCCCTCCCGGTGCTGACAGCGGGCCCGCCAGATGGGGTGGCAGATCGACTTCGCCCGCGTTCAGCAGGGCCTGGAATCCGGCCACGTACTTCGCTCGAAACACTCGGCTGAGGGCGTGGACCGGAAATAGAAACTTGCGGCCCGCCACCTGCCAGGTGGCGGTTCCGTCGTCGGCGCCGCCGGCCAGCGCACCGGCCGGCACAACGCCATGCACGTGGTAATGCGGCTGCAGTTGCTGCGTCCACGTGTGCAACACCAGCGTGAGGCCCAGGGTGCCGTGCAGGCGTGACTCGCCGAACTCCAGCAACGTGCGTGACGCTGCCTGAAACAGCAGATTCAGCAGGGCTCGCTGATTCTTCTCGTTCCAGCCCAGCAGCGGGTTCAAGTCGTGGGGCAGCGTGAACACGAGATGAAAATACGGTACCGGCAGCAGTTCGGCCTGGCGCTCTTTGAGCCATTCCTGCCGGGCCTGCGTCTGACACTTGGGACAGGCGCGATGCCGGCAACTGTAGTAGACATAGCGTTCGTAGCCGCAGTCGTCACAGGCGAACCGCTGCCCCCCCAGCAAGGGGGTGCGACAGGCGACAATCGCCCCCAGCGCCCGGCGTTGAGTGGCCGACAAGGGGACCTCGCGCAGACGGTCCCCGCAGAACCGAATGATGTCGGCCAGTTCTATCTTCCGTGAGGCTGCCGGACCCGCCGTGGCGGACGTGACGGCGCCGGACATCACACGCGGTGGTGGTCCGGCCCAGTGTCCGCGTCCTGCTCAGGTGGCAGCGGAGCGGCCTCTGGCATCCGCAGCAGGTCGAAGGGACTCTGCAGGCGACCGATCCGCTCCGGCACCAGGTGCAGATAGCGTGTCGTGGTGACAGGCAATTGTGCCCCAGCAGCCGCTGGATGGTGACGACGTCCACGCCGGCTTCCAGCAAATGCGTGGCGAAACAGTGCCGTAGCGTGTGAATGCCTTGGCCACGCTGAATGCCGCTGCGTTCCCGCGCCGCATCCCAGGCGTGCTGAGCAGTCGTGACGGACAGCGGGATGTCGGGACGAAATGCCAGAAACAGCCAGGGTGACTGCCTCCGCGCCCGCGTCGTGCGGTCGGCCTTCCAGTACTCTCGCAGTTGCTGGACGAGGGCTGCGGACAACAGCGAATACCGCTCGCGATTCCCCTTGCCGTTGCGAATTCGTACCAGGCCGCGCTCCGCGTGCAGGTCGTCCACCCGCAGTTGGACCAGCTCGCTGACCCGCAGTCCGGCCCCGTAGGCCGTCATCAGGAGCGCACGCTGTCGCAGCGACGTGCAGGCTTCAATCACCCGCCGCACTTCGTCCCGGCTGAGCACTTGCGGCAACCGTCCCGAATTGCGCGTGGGCACCCGCAAGTCAAAGTCCTGCCGCCGCAGTACCTGGGTGTAAAAGAACCGCACTCCCTGGAGGCGGACGTTGACGGTGCTGTCCGCCAGCCGCCGCTCCACCAGCAGATGATGCACCCAATCGCGAATCTGTTCCACGCTCAGCTGATCCGGCGAGCATCGATAATAACCAGCCAGTTGAGCCACCGAAGCCACATACGCCTGAATCGTCCTGGCCGCCATCCGTTGCAGCTCGAGTTCCCGAATCAGGGCCTGACGCAGTGCGGACATCACGACATCTCCCGAAAAACGAGTCGACTGCGACCATCGGACGGTCCGACAGTCCTCTCGTCTTCCAGAATGATGTCTCCTCCGACTCAGCGCAACAAAAAAACCGCATTCGCATCCCATGCCGAATACGGCTCCAAATGATCCCTAATGTTAGTGCCCGCCGCGGAGCGGCTTAGTTCAACAAGAAGTCTACAGAAAAAATTCTGCATATTTGGGTTGACCGCACAGTTGTTAGCCGCGCGACGTTGTCGCTAGGCTAAACTGCCCACGCAACCAGTGCAATACGGACCGCTGCATAAAACCCTGTTTCGTTCGAAAGCGACAGCAGGGTCGCGGTCCTCGCTGGTCTTGTGGCTGACAAAGTTTTGCCAGCCACAAGCCGCGCGGGAAAGAGCTGGCGCTGATCGCTATCGCTATCGCGATTGCACAAGGCCTGCTGTGTGGGTGCGATGTTGTAGCGCGGCTGCCAGTCGTTGGAGAATTCGCGTGCCACTTCCTAGATGGCTGCCCGCTCCCGCGGATTGACGTGTTGATTGAATCGACCGCACATTACCAAATCCTGACTCCCGAGCCACCGCACGTGCTGCAATCCTCAATCGAATTGAGACCAATGTATGTTCCGCTGCCTTTGCAGTCGGGACAAGGGTCTGTCGGGATGTGCAACTCCATGCGAGTTAGAGTGCTGACCAGTAGCGCGAAAGGTGGATCGATGCTGTGTGCTGGCCGCACGAGAGAGTTGCAGCCTGGTATTCCGCGGTTTTGCTTGGTTGTGCATAACAGGCGGACTATCCAGGATCCGAGGCCCGAGTCGAAATCATTGCAATCAGGAATTCTTCAACTCGAAGCCGCGATTTCGATCGTAACGTGTATTTGTGATGTCCGACCGGCTTTTCCCGTCGAAAGGACCACCAAGAGTGCTGAATCCCTCTCTGGACTCGCGGATGAAATTGGGACATCATAGAACAAGTCGGGAATGTTAAGCATTATACCCTGTTCCCAACCGGTTGAATTGTCTACTTTTGAGACCTCTGAGAATCGTCGTTGGCGAAAGCCACTCAGGCAAACTCCTTTTCAACGACTCCCTTGAGCGAATTCTGGAAAAGTTCCACATTCTGTTCGCCATGATTGCGTAATCTTATGTCGAAACAATCTTCCAATGAGGAGGGAGGTTCACCAATTTCAAAATCGGACTTGTCCGCGAATCAACGGGCGAAATACGCGGGTAGACGCCTGGGGAAGTTTCAGATCGTTGGGGAGCTGGGGCGCGGCGGAATGGGGGTTGTCTTTGAAGCAGTCGACACGGTGCTCGAACGGAATGTGGCGATCAAGCTGCTGCCGCGCTCAATTTCGGCTCAGCCAGAAGCACTTGAACGATTCTTGCGCGAAGCGCGCGCCGTCGCACAACTAAGTCATCCGAATGTCATCGCGGTCTACGAAGCGGACCAGTTCAACGGGCAATACTACATTGTGCTTGAGCTCGTCCGTGGCGGCAGCTTGCAAGATGCCTTGAAAACCGGCCCCCTGGGTTGGGTCGAGGCGACTCGAGTACTCGCGGATGTTTGCCGAGGATTAGACGTCGCACATCGAGCGGGATTGATCCATCGTGATATCAAACCCTCAAACTTGATGCGATCAGAAGGTGGCATCGCAAAACTGGCTGACTTTGGTCTCGTGCGGGCGAACGAATCGACGGGCGCCACGATGACCATCAGCGGCAGCGTATTGGGGACTCCACAATATATGAGCCCTGAGCAATGCCGATCTGAACGAGCGGACGAACGGAGTGATCTCTATGCCATGGGGGCAACGTACTTCACGATGTTGACTGGGCGCCCGCCTTATCCGGGTGATGCTCCGCTACTCGTGATGAATGCGCATTTGCTGGACCCTATTCCCGATCCGCGCGAAGTTGACGCGACCATCCCCGAAGCCTGTTCGTCAGTTATTCAACGCGCGATGGCAAAGGACCCCGATGATCGGTACTCAAGTGCCGCGGCCTTAATGCAAGATTTGGAGTCCCTCCTCTCGGATTCTGGGACTGAAGTTGTCGACACTGCCGGTTCAAAGTGGCGAGGTCTGTCACGATCTCCCACGACATCAACGACGGTGAGGCCTGTCGCTCTAATCAAGCCTGGGCCTTCCTACTACCAATGGATTCGATCGCTCAAGTACCGCCCAGCATGGATCATTGCGATCATCGGCTGCGTGGTTTCCATCGCGGGGTCGGCGGGCTGGATGGCGATTTACGCCCCCACTCCAAAGATTCGTATGGGGCAGGACCACCCAAAGTCCAGCCATTTGCAGTTAATGGTTAACAAACGCCCGTCTCTTCCGAGGACCCCGATCGCTTTGCCGGCTGGAGCTTTTCAACTTCCTGGTATGAAGTGGGAATCCCAGTCAGGTGATTCGCGACACGATGTCTGGAGTATGGATTACCCCAACATCACCCGGGTCTATCTGCCGAGTTCTGGCGAGTTTCTGGTAGTGCTGACGAATGGGACTTCGACATCCCGCAAAGGACCGTGGCAAAGCCAGGTCACCGTCTGGAATCGAAAAGGAGTGAAGTTGCTGGATCAATCTCTGCCAGGGCGTGCGTCGGGAGGTGCAATTTCGGCCGACAGCCGCCGCCTGGCTGTCGGCACGACGGGCGGACGGGGCGTGCTACTGTGGGATACGAAGACATGGACTCCCCTGCCCTCTGCGATGTCTCAAGCTCCGTATGTCAATGCGTTGGCATTGTCTGACAACGGACAATGGTTGGCCTTCGCGACGTCAAAGAATTCCAAGGACTGTGAATGGATACTTTGGGATCTGGATGCTCAACATCAAGCTGAACGGCGCGTTGTAAAGGAATCTGGTGCGATCAGCACAATAGAGTTTGCTCCAGGCCAAGAGCTGCTTGTCGTAACTGGGGGCCAGGATGGGCTGGTCAGGCATTGGCGCGGGACTCAGGCTGAACTGTTGCCACGCACCTTCGCGGCCGGTCAGCCGATTCTTGCCGCCGCTTTTCGACCCGGAGGCCATCTGCAGGCCACGGGAGCCGGCAAATCGTTCTCCTTGTGGGATTATCAACGCAACGTTCGAATTTTCGTGACGAAACAACTCGCGGTCCAGGTTGATGACGTCGCTTTTTCGCCGGATGGTGAAAAAGCCTATTTCGCCGCCGGACCATCTGTGGAGATCGTTGACTCGGACACCGGTAGTAAGATTGACCGACTGACGTGCTTCAGTACTCGTGTGCTGTCGATGGCGTTGACACCAGATGGTGCGGGACTCTTCACGGCGAGTACCGACGGGAAACTTAAATTCTGTCGAGTGGCACGCTAGACTGGACGCGCCTGACAATGACAACTTGTCGTTGGCGACAATCGGTATCGAGTTCCCGTTCACCGTATCGACTTCTCATGGTTCCACAGGAACGTTGCACCTAGTGCGAACGGCGATGCTATACTTCATAACTTCCGTGCCGTCGCCGTTGGCCCCAGTTAAACGATGCATCATACTGCTCAAAGTCTCAATTGATGGCTGAATCAAATGGAACGGACTCAGATCGTCCACGCGAACTGAAGTCCATTACCACGCATTGGACGACGATCTCCAATCCATCGCGGTTCGTAATTCGCTATGGTGCGGCAGTGCGAGCCTACCTGCGAGCATTGCTGCCCACGCGAGATGACGCGGATGAGGTTGAGCAGAAGTTCTTATTGCAGGTCGTCGAGAAAGGATTTCCAACGGCTGCACCGGGGCGAGGCCATTTCCGGCACTACCTCATCACAATTGTCAAAAACGCGGCATTCGGACATCTGCGCCGACGATCGAAACAAGTCGCAGTTTGGGCGGACCTGTCACAGGTTCCCGCTGCCGATATGGCGGATCGAGAATGGCAAAACTCATGGCGCGAATGCGTGCTGCAAAACACTTGGAATGCGCTGCGAGATCATCAGAAGACTTCGAAGGGCAATCAGTTTCATACTGTCTTGAAGGCGTTCGTCGAACATCAGCAGGAAGACTCGCCGACACTCGCCGCAAGAGTCTCGAAATCGACGGGACAATCGTTGTCCGCGGAAGCATTTCGTAAACAGCTCAGCGGAGCACGCCGGAGATTTCGAGAGTTGCTGATCGAAGAGGTTTCACGCACGATCACGAACGTGACTCCCGAACTGCTCGCCGAAGAGCTGCGAGATCTCGACCTGATGAAGTACGTCAAGGGTTTGCTCCCCGAAACGAAGCGTTAAGCGGACGTGCATTCTGGGGTGCCTACTGTCGGTGAATTGGCGGTCGCATCACGGAAAACGCTGCATAAATCGGCCGCAAGAAAAAAACGCGAGATTTCCGCTCACAATCTTCGCGCCTGCAACTATCTCTGGTAGGCAGCGAGTTTGGCGTTGAGAGCCGATCCATTCGGATACTCAGACGATTCGATTTGGCTACCCGAGCACGGCACTACTTTCGCTAACGTGCCACCTCGTGCTCAATCGGACGAACATATTTTTTGCGGGCCAAGTCGGGTGTTTCCTGTCGGAAGCTGTTGCACAGAGGGTGCTTGCAGACCACGATCGTGGCCTGTGTTTACCGCCTCTGTCCGCATGTCATTTCAAGCATGTCTATACGTCAAACACACCTTTCATATGCGACGTACCAATACTTGACCAACGTTAGAACCTCGATTCCGTCGGAATTCAACGAGGCGTTCGCCGCGCCTCGTGTGAGCTGCAACGGATATCAGTTTGAGTCCTAAATAGCAGCAACCAAGAGCATCACAACAGAGACCCAATCATGCTGTTCCGATTAAAATATTGGGGTTCGTCCTACGGGCGACGAAAATCCCGCGTGAAACCAGTCTTTACCGAGAGACTTGAAGATCGCATTCTCTTGTTCGCGGGCGCAGACTCCCCCGCTGACATAGTGTCAATTGTCTCTGCGAGCTCAATCGAGACAGCGGCACCGGAAGTTGACTATGCCGATACCGATCAAAGCGGCATCGTCGGCAACTTCTACCTGCCACCTCAATACCGCTTGAATGGTGCCGGCGTCTTGCTCACCGGGCCGACGTCAGGGACGCCTCTCGAAATTGCCACCGGCTTTCTCAATCAGCACGCATTGGAGCTGGGTCTCAGTAGCGATGACCTCAGCCAGTTCATTGTCACTTCGCAATATACGGACGAGGGATCCGGTACCACTCACCTCTACCTGCGACAGACTCTTAACGGTATCGAGGTGGTGAATGCGGACATCAGCATTTCCATTACGGCCAAGGGTGAGGTCATTCATGCAGCCAGCAGCTTCGTAAGTGACGCTCACGTCGTGGATGGCTCTAGCTCGCAGGTTGTGGTGAACGCTTCGCAAGCCTTTATGGGGTGGAGCGACTATCTGGGGCTCGGCCTCGATTCGCCGACGCGTGTCATCAGTATCGACTCGGAATCTCCGGACTCGGCGACCGTTTTCTCAGTGGACGGCACCACGATCGCGGACGTGGCGGCCAATCTCGTGTATGTGCCGACGGCTGGAGGGCTTGAACTTGCCTGGCGGCTCGACGTGCACGACTCCAACTACACTCACTGGCTCGATGCGTTCGTCAGTGCCAGTACCGGCGACGCAATCTACACAGACAACCGCGTCGGGAATGCGACGTATAACGTCTTCGCTTTACCTGCGCGGTCGCCTATCGACGGCAATCGGTCAATCGTGAACGATCCGCAAGACGCGACCGCTTCGCCGTTTGGTTGGAACGACACCAATGGGGTTGCAGGCGCCGAATTTACGGATACTCGTGGCAACAATGCGACAGTCCAGGAAGACGTGAATGCCGACGACGCCGGCGGATTTCGACCGTCCGGTGGGGCCGGTTTGAACTTTGACTTTCCACTCGATACGACTCAAGACCCGTTCAACTCTCAATCGGCAGCGATCGCCAACGCGTTCTATTGGGTCAACTTGCTGCACGATATTCACTATCAATACGGATTCACCGAAGCGGCCGGAAACTTTCAGGTCAACAATTACGGTCGCGGCGGCGCGGGCAACGACCCTGTGATTGTTGATGTCCAGGACGGTGCGAGTGTCGGTGGTGGTGGTTTTGCCGCCCTTCCCGATGGGCAAAGTCCTCGCATGACAATGCAACGTTGGACCGGGCCATATCGCGATGGTTCACTGGACAGCGATATCCTCATCCACGAGTTCGGTCATGGGATCTCAGAGCGGCTGACTGGCGGTCCGGGCAACACCTCGGCACTCAATGCCGTCCAGAGCCGAGCCATGAGTGAGGGTTGGGGAGACTGGTGGGCCATCATGCTCACGCAAGTTCCCTCCGATGCCAAACTTGATGCCTATCCCATCGGCAACTACGTGGCAGGCTTCGCAGCCAACGGACCGGGAATTCGCGTCTATCCCTATAGTTTTGACATGACGATCGACCCCCTGACCTACAACAACTTCAATGGCGGTGCCGCTAACAATGAGTCTCACAAAGCTGGCACGATCTGGGCCTCGGCGTTATGGGACATGAACTGGCTGCTCATCGACAAGTACGGTTTCAGTTCGGACATGCTGCATGGAACCGGTGGCAATAATCTGGCACTGCAATTGGTGATGGACGGTTTGAAACTGCAAGGGACCAGTCCTTCGTTCCTCGCGGGGCGAGACGCCATCCTCGCGGCTGATGTGGCCTTGACCGGGGGGCAAAATCAAACTGAGATCTGGAAAGCATTCGCGCGCCGTGGAATGGGTTACAGCGCCAGTGACGGAGGCGGTGCTGGTTCGACAACAGTGGTGCAGGCATTTGATGTTCCAGCCTCGATCAGCGGCACTGTCTTCCGAGACGACGACGCCAGCGGAACTCAGAACGGCGCAGAACCTGGACTTGCCGGGCGCACGGTTTACCTCGACCTCAACAACAACGGAGTCCTGGATGTCTCAACGACGACGGTCTTCAACTCAACAGACACTCCCAAACCACTTCCCGATGCGCCTAATATTCTATCGACCCGTACCATCTCGGGATTGTCAGGTGTGATCACGGACATCAACGTCACCGTGAACATCTCTCATCCGAACGTCGGTGATCTTTATGTGACCCTGATTTCGCCTGCGAATACGCCCGTTATTCTGGCCAACTACCTGGGCGGAACGGGGGATAACTACACCAGCACGACATTCGACGACGAAGCGGCGACCTACATTTACTCCGCATCTGCGCCCTTCACAGGATCATTCCGGCCGTTCTTCGATCTGGCGCAGTTGGACGGACGCGACCCGAATGGAACCTGGAAGTTACGGATTGACGATGGGGCTGCCGGCAATACGGGGACGCTGCTCAGCTGGTCGATGCAAATCAGCTATGGTAACCCAGACCGGACTGTGGTCACCGACGCCAATGGTAACTATTCGTTTTATGGGCTGGGCAACGCGACTCACCACATCCGCGACGTTGTGCCAGCTGGTTTCACTCAGACTTCACCAGTGAGCGGCGTGCAGAATGTGACCATCTCTGGCGGCCAATCGGTCAATGGGCGTAACTTCGGCCTGCTGGCCGCCGCGACGGTGTCAAATACTACGGCACTCGAAGATACGTTGTCGCCCGCAATCATCATTAATCCCGCCAATGGATTGGGGATTACCTACTTCAAGATCAGTGGCATCATTGGTGGCACGCTGTTTAAGAATAATGGAGTCACAGCGATCAATAATGGCGACTTCATCACGGTTGCCGAAGGCCAGGCCGGAGTCAAATTCCTCCCGTCGGCCAACAGCAATGTCGCCGGACACTTTGACGTCGAGTTGTCCCAGAACGGCACCAGCGTATTGACACAAACCAGCAAGGCGAGCGCGACGATCAGCGTGACGCCTATCGGTGATACGCCACAAGTCGCCAGTATCGTCACACTGGAAGATTCGCTTTCGGGGCCGATTGTTATCGGCCGAAACGCGAATGATGGCAATGAAGTCACGCATTTCAAAGTCAGTGGCGTCACTGGCGGTTCCCTCTTTAAGAGCGACGGCGCAACGCAGATCAACAATGGCAGCTTCATCACGTTCGCCGAGGCACAGTCGGGAGTGAGATTCCTGCCTTCCGCCAACAGCACGTCAGACGGACATTTCGACGTCGAGTCCTCGCAGAACGGCTCGACCGTCGCCGCTCAGAGTGGGAAAGCGACCAGCACGATCACGGTCACTCCCATCGGTGACACGCCGGTGGTGGCGAGTCTCGTGACACTGGAAGATACTCTATCGGGCCCGATCGTCATCGGCCGCCATCCGAATGATGGCAACGAAGTCACGCATTTCAAAATCAGCGGCATCAATGGCGGTTCACTCTTCAAGAGCGACGGCGTAACACAAATCAGTAATGGCAGCTTCATCACGTTCGCTGAGGCACAGGCAGGGGTAAGATTCCTGCCCTCCGCCAACAGTACCTCAGATGGCCACTTCGATGTCGAGTCCTCGCAGAATGGATCGACCGTCGCGGCACAGAGTGGTAAGGCGACCAGCACGATCACGGTCACTCCCATCGGTGACACGCCGATGGTGGCGAGTCTCGTGACGCTGGAAGATACCCTGTCGGGCCCGATCGTCATTGGTCGCCATCCGAATGACGGTAACGAGGTCACTCATTTCAAAATCAGCGGTATCACCGGTGGTTCGCTCTTTAAGAGCGACGGTGTAACACAGATCAATAATGGCAGCTTCATCACGTTCGCCGAGGCGCAGTCGGGAGTGAGATTCCTGCCCTCAGCCAACAGCACGTCAGATGGTCATTTTGATGTCGAGTCCTCGCAGAATGGTTCGACCGTTGCCGCTCAAAGTGGCAAGGCGACCAGCACAATCACAGTGACGTCGGTCAATGACGTGCCGACGATCGACCTGATCCCGGATCCAACCGCGATTTTGCAAGACGCAGGATTGCAGTCGATCGGGCTGAATGGAATTAGCGCGGGAGGTGGGGAAGTCCAAACGCTGACCATCATGGCCACGAGCGACAATACTAATTTGGTCTCCGACGTGTTAGTGACTTATTCGCAGGGGAGTACCACTGCGACATTGTCTTATACGCCGATTGCCAATCAGCATGGAGTGGCAACAGTTACCGTAACTGTAAGTGACGGTGGACAAGGTGGCCTCGTTATGAGGCAATTTGTTGTCAAGGTACTGGGGGTCAATAATGCGCCCACATCCCTCAATCTGAGCAGCACCGTAGTCACCGAGAACCAGCCGGTTGGAACCGTCGTGGGTACTTTCTCCACCCAGGATTCAGATCCCGGAAACACGTTCACTTATTCGCTGACCGCGGGTACGGGAGACACGAATAACTCCAGCTTTCAGATCGTCGGAAATCAGCTCCGCACGTCCGCGTCGTTTGATTTTGAATCCGTTGCCGAATATTCAATTCGAGTAGAGAGTACCGATCAGGACGGCTTGAGCGTTGCCGCGATCTTTCACATTAGTGTCCAAGATGCGAATGAACCACCAACAGGGATTATTCTCCAGACAATCGTTTCAAGTTTGCCGGAGAATGTGAGCACGGTGGTGGCAATTCCGCTGGCCGGGATTCAAGTGACTGATGACGCGCTGGGATCAGAGACACTCACTCTAGCGGGACAGGATGCCGCGATCTTTGAGATCGTGGGGAACGAACTTCGCCTCCGGTTGGGAGTGACTCTAAACTTCGAAGCGCGTTCCAGCTACAGCGTGACGATCAATGCCGATGACCCAACCGTTGGCGCGGCCACGGACGCGTTCGCCGTGTTTGGTTTGACCATCACGAACGTCAATGAGACCCCGACAGACATCGGCTTGTCCTCGGCGGGACTCGCAGAGAACAACGCGCCAAATGCCGCGGTTGGAACATTCAGCGCTCTGGATCCGGACTCGAACGACTCCTTCACGTATAGCCTGGTTCCCGGCATTGGTAGCACCGACAACGTCAGCTTTGGCATTTCCGGTAATGTACTGACGGTTAAACCTGTAACCGATTTTGAGACCAAGAGCAGTTATGCGATCCGGATACAGGTCACGGATCAGGGTGGCCTGACATTCGAGAAACCGTTGACAATCAATGTCACTAATGTGAATGAAGCGCCAATTAATCTCGTTCTATCCGCGACTAACATTGTGGAGAACAATGTTGCCGATGCCAGCGTTGGGACTTTTAGCGCGACCGATCCTGATTCCGGCGGCACATTCACTTACGGCCTAGTTGCCGGCGCCGGCAGTACCGACAACTCCAGTTTCAATATATCCGGAAATACGCTGACAATCACTCCTGTGGCCAACTTCGAAGCCAAGGGTAGTTACGCGATCCGAATTCGCGTGACCGACCAAGGTGGCCTGACATTCGAGAAGCCGTTTACTATCAATGTTACGAATGTGAATGAGCCGCCGACGGATCTCGCGCTGTCCGCGACCAGTATTGCTGAGAAC
>JAQGHS010000330.1 GCA_028291605.1 Planctomycetaceae bacterium
AAGTCGTGGACGTGAACCCCGTCCTGGACAACGTTGTAGCCGAAATCATCCGTCTGACCGATCGTCACGCCACCTTTGATGCCGCCGCCTGCCATCCAGATCGAATAGCACCGCGGATGATGATCGCGGCCGTAGCTGTCACCCTTTAAGGGGCCCTGATTATAAGTTGTGCGGCCGAACTCTCCGCCCCAGATGACGAGAGTCTCATCCAGCATCCCGCGTTCCTTGAGGTCTTGAACGAGGGCTGCGGCAGCCTGATCGGTCTGACCACATTGCTGGCGCATGCGATTGGGCAGATCGCCATGATGGTCCCAGTCGCGATGGTACAACTGCACGAAACGAACGCCCCGTTCAACCAGGCGTCGGGCCAGCAGGCAATTGTTGGCGAACGATGACTTGCCCGGTTCCGCTCCGTATTTCTCCTGGACTCCCTTCGGCTCGGAGGACAGGTCCATTAACTCTGGCACACTCATCTGCATCCGATAGGCCAGTTCGTACGAGTTGATCCTCGTTTGGATCTCCGGATCGGCCAGCGAATCAAACTTCAATTTGTTGAGTTCGTTGACTCCATCAATGAGCGATTTTCTGGATGGCGCATCGATTCCCGGCGGGTTCGAAAGATACAAGACGGGATCACCCTGCGACCGAAACTGCACGCCCTGGTATTTACTGGGCAAAAAACCATTACTCCAATAGCGTGAGACGACCGGCTGCCCGCCACTGCCCGACAGCAGCACGATAAAATCGGGCAGGTTCTTGTTTTCACTCCCCAGTCCATAAGACATCCACGAGCCCAGCGTTGGCCGGCCCGCGACGCCACTGCCGGTCTGAATAAAATTCACGGCCGGGTCGTGATTAATCGGTTCCGTGTGCATCGAGCGAATAATCGCGATGTCATCGGCAATCTTGCCCGTGTGCGGCATCAGTTCGGTCAATTCCTGTCCCGATTTGCCGTGCTTGATGAACTTAAAACTGGATGCCGCCACGAGAAACTGTCCCTGATTGCGGGTCATCAGAGTGACTCGCTGCTGGCCGCGAACCGAGGCTGGCAATTCCTTACCATGCATTTCCGCCAGCTTCGGCTTCGGATCATACAGGTCGATATGCGATGGGCCGCCCGACATGAACAGGTAAATGACCCGTTTCGCCTTGGGGGCGAAGTGGGGAATCGTGCCATCGCCAGGTGCAGCAAACAGCTCGGGCTTCAACAACGACGCCAACGCGGCACTGCCCAGACCGGCCGAGGTGCGCGTGAAAAAGCTGCGTCGCGTCTGGGCGAGATTAATTTCTGTGGGCGAAGGAAACATGAATTGAGCCCCCAAATGTTTCAACTAAAATGATTGACGCATTTCAACGAATTCTGGCGACTCTTAACTTCAGGTATCGCCTTCCTTCGTGTCCTTTGTGACCTTCTGTTAAAAAAAGAAGATTCGAACAGAAGGTCACAAAGGGCACGAAGGAAGGCAAAACCAACAAATTGCACCAATTGTTCGATCACTCACGCGAAATCGTTTCGTCGAGATTCAACAACACATTACTGACAGCCGTCCACGCAGCTAATTCGGGAACTGCCAACTGGCTTGGCCGGGCGGCACCTCCATTGCTGACCAATGCCACGGCAGCCACGTTGTCAGCCTGGTACTTGCCGAGTTGCGCCGTATAGATCTTTTCGAGGACCACCAATTCCTGATCGCGCGGCGGTCGAGCCACGCACAAGCGGAAGGCATACGCCAGCTTCGTCGGCACCGATTCGCCCCCTTCCAGCATCACTCGCTGACCGAACACCCGCGCGGCTTCTACATAGACGGGGTCATTCAGCGTCACAAGAGCTTGCAGGGGAGTATTCGTCCGCGGTCGGTCCACGGAACAGGACTCTCGGGTGGGAGCGTCAAACACCTGGAAGGAGGGATAAAACGTCGTCCGGCGCCAGAATGTGTAGAGGCCCCGCCGGTACAGATCCGCGCCCGTGCTCTGTTGCCATTTCCACCGGCCTTTATCCGAGTAGTAGTCCGCCGGCTGGTAGGGATAAACGCTTTTCCCTCCCAGCTCACGATTCAAGAGTCCGCTAATCGCCAGGGCGTTATCGCGGATCATCTCGGCCGGCAGGCGGAACCGGGCTCCATGTGCCAGCAAGCGATTGAACGGATCGCTCTCAATCAACTGGCCTTGCGGATTCGACGATTGCCGGTAGGTCGCCGACGTCACGATCAATCTGATGATGGCTTTAATATTCCAGCGATCAGCCGAGTGATTCTCTGGGCCGTTCGCGGGGGCTTCGCCGGGACTCGTGCTGGCACTCGAAGGGCTCATGAACTCCAGAGCCAGCCAGTCCAGCAGCTCGGGATGAGTCGGAAATTCCCCCTGCGATCCAAAGTCTTCGAGAGTCTTCACCAACCCTGTACCGAAGAACTGCTTCCAATACCGATTCACGGTGACTCGCGCGGTCAAAGGATTCTCTTTGTCTACTAACCAATAGGCGAGCCCCAACCGATTCGCCGGTTTATCAACCGGCAGGGGGGGCAATATTGCCGGCACATTCGGAGTGACCGCATCACCGGGAGTCTGGTAGTTCCCGCGCATCAGGACGAATGCCCCACGGGGCTTGGCCATTTCGGTCATCACCATCGTGGTGGTGATCGCCGCAGTCGTCTTCGTTTCCAGGGCTTTTAAGTCATCGATCTGCTTGTTGATCGGATCAAAAACGTCTCGTGACTTCGAGTAGATAAAGCGGGCGAAGTGATTTCGAATCTCCAGCTTTTGAGCGTCGGTCTGTTTGTCCGCGGCAATCTTCAGCAAGTCCAGAATGGGAGCCGCCAGTTTGGTGGGAGGATTCGGCGGCCCCAGTTCAAACTTCTCCCACGCCACCAAAGATTCTTCCGGCAGCGGGGCCTGAGGCGTGCGCGTGGCCAGTCCGGCTTTGTCCCAATGAATCTTGCCCTCCACCTGCGTGAAGGCCATGCCGTTCACGACGGTTCCCGGTGTGAGCCCGATCGCTTTGGCATCAACTTCCAGACGAACCCAGCCGCCGACCGTCGGCACGGGGCCCATCTGCAGACGACTGGCAGTACCATTCGCCCCCCACGTCACGAGATCCTCACCCCAGTAGGCTCGGTGCTCCCACGATCCGTCGTTGAACTGCAACATGACTGTTTTGGGTGGCGTCGCCGGATCGATAAAGAGGTAGGCGAACAACTTGTCCCCTTCGCCGATCTTTAAACCCGAAGCGGCTCCCGTGAAGTAATGCTGGCTGAGCCCCTTGGCCGTCCGGGTGTGAGCGAACTTGCGGCTGAAAACCTGAACGGCGGGTTGCTCGGCCCATTGCCAGGACTTTTCAATTTCGTTCCCCTGCGGAGCAGCACCCGTCGGCAAGGCATCATCGACCCACACATAATCGCGGAACTCAGTCGACGCAGAAGGGGGGGCTTCATCGAGATTGACCTTCGCCAGTTCCTGGACCAGCCGAGCATCCAACTCGGTCAATTGCGTTTTCGCTTTCTCTAAAGTGGCAGTTTGATCCATCGTCGGAAATGACAGCAAAGGGGGCAGGGCGATGTCGTGCCCCTGAGCCCCACGCTCGCCGTCGACGCTATTGAAGAACGCAAACAGCGAGTAGAAATCCTTCTGTGACAGCGGATCATACTTGTGGTCATGACACTCGGCACACGCCATCGTCATTCCCAGGTAGACCGTCGACAGTGTGCTGGTCCGGTCGACCGCGTATTTGACGAGGTATTCCTCAGGATCAGCTCCCCCTTCCTCGTTGTAGGTCACATTGCGGCTGAAGCCGGTCGCGGTCCGTTGCTCGGGAGTGGCGTTCGGCAGCAAGTCCCCCGCAATCTGGGCAATGGTGAATTCATCAAACCGCATGTTCGAGTTGAAGGCGTTGATCACCCACTCGCGATATTTCCACATGGAACGGTCGCTGTCATTCTCGTACCCGTTCGTGTCGCCGTAGCGAGAAAGGTCGAGCCATTCTTGAGCCATCCGTTCCCCAAAGTGTGGGGAAGAGAGCAAGCGATCGACGACCTTCTCATAGGCATCGGGGCTCGGATCGTTCACGAATTGATCCACATCGTGAAGCGTGGGGGGCAGTCCGGTCAGATCGAGAGTCAGACGGCGGATGAGCGTCAAGCGGTCTGCTTCAGGGGCAGGCTTCGATCCCGCCTTCTCGAGGCGGTGCAGAATGAAATAGTCGATGGCCGTGCGCGGCCAGGCTCGATTTTGGATCTCGGGAAACACCGGCCGTTGCGGTTTGATGTACGACCAGTGCAGCTTGTAGTCGGCACCCTGCTGGATCCATTGTTGCAGCAGTTCGATTTCCTGCGGCGTCAGCTTCTTATTGGCATCCGGGGGAGGCATGACCTGAGTCGGATCTTGTGACGTGATCCTCGCGATCAACTCGCTGGCGGCTGGCTGCCCGGGGACGATGGCCTTATCACCCGACGCCGCAGGCATCAACGCCGCGTCACGGAGATCGAGCCGCAACGCCCCTTTGCGCACCTTCTCATCGGGGCCGTGGCATTTGAAGCAATGATTGGACAGGATCGGCCGGATATGGCGACTGTAGTCGAGTGCGGGAGTTCCGTTCGCCGGGGCAGGAGCATCTGCGGCAAACAGTGGCGCTGCGCCCCAAGACGCCAACACGCAACCGCAGAATCCGCCGACTCGAACGACGGATACCAAAAATCGCGCCAACAAGCCGCAACGGGTCAATCGAGGTGTGACAAGCCGCATCACGAGGAAGATCCTGAAAGTGGACTGAGGATTCTCAACGATTTGTCTGATTGATTTGCGGACAATCCCACGCGGCGCGATGGAACTGCAGTTTTGCCCCTTGGGATAAGGAGTCCGCAAACGAACGGGTACTAGCAGTCTACTCCCTCATCCGACACCGATCAATCTTCTTTGATGCACGATCGCCAGCAATGGGCAAGTTCGTCCACATGTAGGGATCGTCCAACTTCTCTCGACCGCAATAGCGTTCGGGCGTCAGTACGCTTTCCAGTTCGAGGGCGCACATGGAATACCGCACCTTCCCAAACTGCTAGCGGCTCATGGCCTTGTGTGGAGATCGGAATTGTCTGGGCAGTCGAAAACGCTGGAGTTTCCCGCATTCAGTTTTTGTGGGCAGTCTGAGGACATGGGATAAAGGACGGTTCCGATTCGTGATTCAAGTCGATGGGAGGGCGGGGTACCCTCTGGGTCCCTCGCCCTCCCGACGTGCACCAATTTGTCGACAAAATCCTTCACGGTGTCGCGCGGCCCGGGACGAAAGCGATTGGCTCTGGATTGGGCGTCGAGACACTCAGGGTCAGCGGAACGACATCCCCGGGGTCTCGTTGGTGGTCGTCCGCCGAAACGAGAACAGTGAACAAAAGTTTAAAGGGATCAAAGAGTTCAAAGAGTGCACGAGATTTCAAAGCGTAGGATGGCCGCCCCGGCCGTGGCATTCTTCCCTGCGAGATCCCGAAAGAGGAGACGGTCGACGCGGCCATCCTACGCAGAAGATACGTGGATCGAAAATCAAAGGGATCAAAGAGCGCAGCGCGGTGTGGTGTGATTGCTGGAATCGATCCGCATTCCAGCGACGGCATCTAACTTGTGAGTACAGAAGAGGATACGGTTTGGAGTCAGACTGCACTTAAGTGTACATGAGATCAAAGAATTCAAAGAGCGCATCTCAAATCGCGCGGAGATGGTTGGTTTGGCACTCAGGCTTGGTTGGTGTTCGCGAGTTGAATGCAGACGGCCGAGGCGGCCATCCTACGATCAAAGGGATCAAAGAGCGCAGCGTAGTGATGTGTAGTTGCTGGAGTCGATCGGAATTCCGGCGACGGTATCTAACATGCGAGTAGAAAAGAAGATACGGTGAGAAGCCCGGTTGTACTGGAGCGTACTCGCGTTCAAAGAGTTCAAAGAGTTCAAAGAGTTCAAAGAGTTCAAAGAGTTCAAAGAGTTCAAAGAGTTCAAAGAGTTCAAAGAGCGCGCGTCAGTAAAACATAGGTCAGGTGAGCCCGCTGGCGTCAGCCTCGGGGTAGAGTGGTGGCGTGGATTTTCCAACAAAGTCGTGCGTCTGATTGGAGAGTGCTGGAGTAGCAAGGTGAGTCGCTACCCAACCCCCGCCCTTACGGGACGGAATTCGTATCTCATAAGATAGAGCTTGTACTTCACGAGTGATCCGCAACACCTGAGAAGGGCGACTTCATGACCACTGACCCCCCAGGCCGGCTACGCCATCAATACCAATGAGATTCCGTGGCTCGAACGGTTCAACGAACGACTCGGCTGCGCTCTGTTCCGCAAAGAGCTCTACGAGGATCCTGAAAACGGGATGTTGATTCGGCTGGTGCGCTATCCGGCAGGCGTCATTAACCCGGGCCATACACATCCCTGTGGTCACGGCATGTTCGTGCTCGAAGGCACGCTGGTGACACACCGCGGTTCCTTCGGTCCCGGCGGGTTCGTCTGGTTCCCGGAAGGAGAAGTCATGGAGCACGGCGCGAGTGTCGAGGGTGATGTGACCGTCGTGTTCATTACTAATAAAGCATTTCGGCTGGATTATGTCTAAAGAGCACCAATCTCGCTACGAAGCGTTCTATAGCTGATTGGCGACCGCTCATTCTGCTCGCTGTGCCTGCGAAACACCCGATGCAATTCGATCGAACTCGTTGAGTAACGATGGAATCAGGATGAAAAGGGCCGAGCGGAATGCCACTTGCATCTCTAAGTTCTGCGGCATCCACCTTGAGAAGCGTCATACATCCGCATTGGATGCGGCACCGCGTCCATTAGGAGCGTTATCTTCCATGATCCTAAAAATCGTATTGATGCCGGCAGCGACCGGCGGATTCACGGTTTCGGTTCCGCGGTTGCCGGGGTGTATTGCCGAAGGGGAAACTCACGATCAGGCGTTGGCCAATATCCGGGACGCGATCGAGTTGTTCCTGGAAATGGACGACGATCTGCCGATCGCCAGTGATGCGCACGTCGAAGAGATCAGTATTTGACGTCGTGAGACGCCGGTTAGGGCGCGGGGAATGCAATGGGTGGAAAACTGCGGGATACAGTGCTCGATCTGGGAATCGATAAGATTCAGCGGCATATCTTTTTGTGCGCCGATGCATCGAAGCCCAAGTGTTGCCATCGAGGTGACAGCTTGGAGTCTTGGGAATACCTGAAGAAGCGACTGAAGGAATTGAAGCTGACTGGTAACGGCGTTTATCGGACGAAGGCGAATTGCCTTCAGATCTGTGACAAAGGGCCGATCGCGGTCGTGTATCCCGATCAGGTCTGGTACCACTCGTGCACACCCAAGGTGCTGGAACAAATCATTCAACAACACCTCATTGGTGGTCAGCCTGTCGAAGAATACCGGATCGACACTCGCCCTGAAGGGCCGTGAGATTCGCCCACCATAGTCGAGCCAGAAAGTCACATCATGATCAGTCCCATTCCCACGCCTGATGAAGGTGCACCTGTTGATGTCGACGAACCTTTCGACGAGGCTGTCGTCACTGACGGCGATACCGATCAGGTCACGCATGCTCAAGAGAACCAGGACGAGTTCGACGATCCGCATGAGAATGCGCTGAATGATCCCGAACAGAGCGAATTGGAAAAACACGTCGAGAAACCTTGAAACGAATTGAGAACCGTGCAAAGAATAAAACGCGGCGAACCAGCTTATGCCGGTTCGCCGCGCTGCGTTCCAAATCACCCACTGCCACCACGGGGATCACAGCAAGTTGACCACCTTGTCGGCCAACCCCTTGTCGGTCAGGACAATGTTGAGCTTGCCACCTGCGGCGATCTTCTCCAGGACTTCCAGTTCGCGTAGCCGCATCAAAGTCGGGCTCTCCGCCAGCAGTTTGGCCGTGTTGGCCTGGCTGCGGATGGCTGCCGTTTCCTCGCGACGGGCGATCAGGTTGGCCTCGGCGGCCTTGTGAGCTTCGGTGACCTTGTTCATCAGGTCCTTCATCTCGCCCGGCAGAATGACATCTCGGATGCCCACCGACGCGATCTCCAGACCCAACTCACCGGCCCGACGACGTACGTTCTCCTCCAGCTCCTTCGCGACCGCATCCTTGTCGGCCAGGAAGGCATCGAGTTCCCGCACGCCGATCACGCCCCGCAGCACAAGCTGCGTGTCGCGGTACAGAGCCTGCCGCACGTCGTCGGTCTGGCTAATCGCCTTACGAGCGTCAACAATCTTATAGGTCACTACAGCGTTCACTCGCAGCGTGACCTTGTCAGCCGTCATGATTTCCTGACCGCTTACATCGACCATCGTCTCCCGCAAATCAACCTCGACCACCTTCGCTTCGGCCGGTCCCTTCCAGAAGGCGTACTCGCCCGGCGACAGCGTCTCAACGTATCGTCCCTCAATAAACAGCACGCCCACGCGGTCACGCGGTACGCCGCAGATATCGAGCACCCGGCTTGCCAGAGTCGAGCGGACGATGACCTTGAACTGCTCATGTTCGAACCGGACCTGCCGAGTATCGACAACCTCCACTCGGACTTGCTTCTGGCCAGTCCAGTAAGCATACAAACCCGCTGGCAGCACATGGCTGAACCGGTTTTCGATCCAGACGAGAGCCCGCTCGTGATCCTTCAAATCGAGCACGATCGCGCGGTCCTTGAGCTCCCCCGACTTGACGATCAGGTCGAGCTTTTCGTGTACCAGCCACGGATCGCGCTGCGAAACAATTTGCACCTGGACCTTGCCGAACGGATCGAAGAACCGGTGCTGACCCGCGTTGACCAGACCACGGAACTCGCCGTCGCGGAACAGCAAGCCCATCTCATAAGTGCGAATCTTGTAGTACTTGAACAGAATCACGATTCACCTCCCTCCCGAACGAACAGACAATGGCCCCCGTCGCCCACGCTGCTAGCGTCGGTGTCGAATGCCGACGCTGGCAGCGTCGGCCACGGGAAGAATCCCGGGGCTTACGCCACCGGGCTCACCTAATTCGCCATTTGGCGAGGCCATCAACAACAGTAGTAAACACCGTAGTGGTGTGCGTAAATAACAAAAGACACCCTCAGCAGGCGAAGCGTTCGCTGATCACATGGGACAACACGGAGAGACACTTAAGCCGTAGTCTCAGTCGGCGTCGGTGCGCTGCAGGAAAGACCTTCGTCCCGAGGCGAACCTCAGGACCCGTCGGTCGTCCCGTTCACGCACCGTTGCCGAGCGAGCTCTGCGGCGGAATCCGCATCCTGCAGGGCGTTTACACATGCTGCCGCAGAGCAGGGCCCTGCAGCCGATCAAACAGACGTTCGCCTCCCTTGGGTTTCAAAGTTGGATAGGTCTGCGACCTTTCCAGGAAGTCGGTTTGCAGCCGACCTGCACGGTACGGGAGTTGAACCCGCGACGGCCAGATTAAGGGTCTGGTGCTCTGCCTACTGAGCTAACCGCGCTAATGACGCTCCGTTCGGAACCCATGTACGGAACACACTGAGCCAAACCCTGCCGGGCGACCCGCATGCCGCTGGACGGAAAACAGTCATTGCTTGCTTACCAAGAGACGCAGGTGGGAGTCGAACCCACTTGATGCGGCTTTGCAGGCCGCCGCCACTCCGAGTGACTTCCGCGTCATGATTCCTCTCTGTTTGGATCGCCCTGCAGCCCAGACCAGAATCGGTCCGCGTTCAGCAATGCGGCACGCATCGCCCTGGCTCCCTCGACATTCATCGAATGGATGCACCAGTCGACCTTCGCCAACGTCCCGTTGAAGGCGCGATCTTCGATCCATCTGGCAACGTCATAGCCTGTCGCCGTCGTACCTAAATCATGATCCAGAGATATCGATCTTACGTTACCACTCTTAAGCCGACTGATTGCTGCGTGAGCTGTCTTAACCCAGATCATGCCCGGAGCCGCATCGAACAGTTCCTGGATTTTCGGATCGTCCGGATCCCGTTCATCATCCAGCCAGAGATCGATCAACATTTACCTCGTGTCTTCGAAAAGTGCCCTGCGGGAATCGAACCCGCCTCTCCAGGGTGGAGGCCTGGGACCTTTGCCGCTCGGCCAAGGGCACGTGTTTAATCTTATCCACTCATTTCCGTAACGCTGAGTTCAATCCACTTCAACAACGAACAAGCCCGGCGTCCTTGGCGTGACACCGGGCTTGTTGAGAGCTCGTGGAAAATGATTCCTATGTCACGTGTGTCGGAGAGATGTGGATCTCCCTCCTCCGAAACTGGCAGACTGATTCTCACCGGCTCGCTGAATCGGGAACTGTGGACATGCACTTTGCGTGGCGAGACCATTCGCCGTCTGGGCAAGGTTCTTTATTCCGAACTGATCGATCTCGAGAACTTGCCGTGGATACTTCATGATCCGCAATACCTGCGAAGTTGAGTTGTTGATAATCGCTGACTGGCAGCGATCGACGTCAGTACCGTCCCGAGAGAGACGCGTAATCTCGGGTGAAAGTTCGCTCTGTTTTTCCAAGGATTCGTATTTTTCATGGGGACGGATTTCCAGACTCTGCCAATTCTCGGCGCGGAGTGAGAATGCTCCGAATCCTCTTGTTGGCATCACACTTAAGTGGTAGTTTATATGTTTGAATAAGTTCCGAGCCGCGCCAGCTCTCATCACCTACGAGAAACGTACGATGCTGCACCGACGAGACGCGATGCTCAGACTGGGCCAGATTGGCGCCGGAGCCCTCACACTGCCGGGATTGCTGCGGACTGAGAAGGCCCTTGCCGCCGAACGCAGCCCGCATCAACTCATCAAATCTGAGGGGCGCGCTAAGTCGTGCATCCTGATCTATTTATGGGGTGGACCGCCGCAGCAGGACATGTGGGACATGAAGCCCAATGCCCCCGCCGGAGTGCGCAGCCATTTCAAACCGATCCCGACAGTCGTCCCGGGAATCGAAGTCTGCGATCAAATGCCGCTGTTCGCCAAGCACACCGACAAGACGGCTATTATCCGAGCGTTGACTCACGACAGCAATATCCACGAGCCGTCGGTCTATCGCACACTGACTGGGAAAACCGATCCGACGAAGACCATGCCGCGGAATGCCCGCAACCGATCGGATTTCCCTACGGTCGGCTCCATTGTGTCCTCGTTTCTCCCAGCACCGAATATGCCGGGCTGCGTTACGATCCCCCGGCCCATTGGGCATGATGGCGTGACTTACTCGGGAACGTACGCGGGTTTCCTGGGTGCCCAGCACGACCCGATGGAGACCGAGAATGCCGGCGAGACCAAAGAATCTCCCACGCATTCGTTGACGCTCCCCGACGGGCTGCAGTTGACGCGGATGCAGGCGCGTAACGGATTATTGCAGTTGATCGAAGAACAGGACCGGCGTTTTCAGACTGTCCGGCACGCTCAGAGCATAGACAGCTTTCGCGATCAGGCCTTCAGCATGCTCTCGTCGTCTCGAGCAAAAAAAGCCTTCGACATCAACAGCGAAGACCCGCAGGTGCGCGATCGTTACGGACGCAACGAGTGGGGCGAAGCAATCCTCACCGCGCGGCGGCTTGTCGAAGCCGGGGCGCGACTGGTTACCATTTCCTGGATGTACATCCAGCAGGGGGGTAACGTTGTGAACGTGTGGGATAACCACGGCCCGTTGGAAGGCAAGAACGGTACCGAGATGCTGCAGCAGGTCTACGCCCTGCCGTCTCTGGATCGGGGATATTCCGCGTTGATGGAAGACCTGGGTGCTTCGGGGCTGCTGGATGAAACACTGGTCGCCATGTACGGCGAGTTCGGACGGACTCCCAAATTGAATAGCGCCAACGGCCGGGATCACTGGGGAGCCTGTCAATCGGCGGTCCTCGCCGGGGGCGGCATCCGCGGCGGGCAGATCTACGGAGCCAGCGATGCCGAAGCGGCGTACCCCAAGGCGAATCCTGTCTCGCCGGAGGATATGCTGGCGACGATGTACCACGCCTTGGGAATCTCGCCCGAGTCTTTGATTCACGATCAACTCGGCCGTCCGCATCGATTGGTTGAAGGCCGCCCGCTGGTCGAGCTCTTCAGTTGATCGTGGTCGCAGAATCCTCACGGTGCGACAGAATCGCCATGGTCGAATCCTGGCAGAATCAACAGTGAGGTCGACTTGTCTGCGGCTGACAACGGACTCGTTGCCGTGTTACGATATCGACCTTGATTGATGTGATACGACCGACCGCGGGGAAATCGACGTTGTCCAAGCTTCTCGACTTAATACCGATTGGTGCCCGACAAGCTGCGCTCTGTGCGATTCTATTGGCGTGTAGCGGATCGGCGGCATGCGCGGATGACGGCCTGGAGTTTTTCGAAAAGAAGATCCGGCCCGTGTTGGTTGAACGCTGTTACAAATGCCATTCGTCGGAGAGCGCCAAGCCCAAGGGTGGACTTCGGCTGGATCGGCGAACCAGCGTTTTCGAGGGAGGAGACTCCGGGCCCGCGCTGCAGCCGGGAAAGGCCGACGAGAGCTTGTTGATGCAGGCCATTGCCTGGTCCGGTTCTGTTTCGGAGATGCCCCCGGACAGCAAACTGCCCGAGCGTGTTATTGCCGATTTTCGCGAGTGGATCACGCGGGGTGCCGCATTCCCCGCGGATTCGGGGCCGGTGATCGAAAAACCGCGTCCGGTTGATATCGAACAAGGACGCGGGTTCTGGTCTTTCCAGCCGGTCCAGGTGCGTTTGCCTGGCACGGTTTCAGATCCCACCTGGCCACGGCGAAAACTTGATTCGTTCGTGCTGAGCCAACTCGACGCCAAAGGGATGCGGCACGCTCCGGAGGCCGATCGTCGGACGCTGGTTCGACGGCTGTCGCTCAATCTGCTCGGGGTACCGCCGACCTATGCCGAGACGGAAGCTTTCGTCGTCGACACGGCACCCGACAGCTACGAGCGGCTGGTCGATCGTTATCTGGCGTCGCCGCAATATGGTGAGCGTTGGGGCCGGCACTGGCTCGACATTGCCCGCTACGCTGAAGACCACCCGACCTCCGAATCGACCTGCAAGGCGCCGCGATTTCCCTACCGCTACCGCGATTGGGTCATCTCGGCTTTGAACGATGATCTGCCGTACGATGATTTTGTTCGCCGTCAACTGGCGGCCGATTTGCTGGATGTCCCGCCGTCGGAAATCGCGGCGCTCGGGTTCCTGGGACTGTCACCCGTCTATCACAAAGAGCCGAAGCTATCCGCTGAGGTAATCTCAGTCATCGTCGCCGACGAATGGGACGAGCGGCTCGATACGGTCACGCGCGGATTTCTGGGTCTGACCGTCGCCTGTGCCCGCTGTCACGATCACAAGTTCGATCCGCTCAAGACCGAAGACTATTATGCCCTGGCCGGCGTTATCGCCAGCACGCAGTTAGTGGAATGGCCGTTGATTTCGACGGCCCCCGAAGTCGCTGCTGCGCTGACTGAAGTCCAGCGGCAGATCGTCGACGTTGAGCTCCGTTTTGACTACGCCAAAAAGAATCGCAAGACGGCTCAAGGCGACTGGCTGGACCTGACCACCTTCGATGAAGAGGTGCGACATTGGGAAGACGCGCTACAGAAATTGAAGAGCACGCCGCTGTTCGAGGGGCCGATCGCCAATGGCATCCGCGACGCGGGCTTGTGGCTCAATGGAGATGATCCCGCCTGGACGCTGCTCGACTATCAACCCGGGCGTCCGCGGGATCTACCGGTCTTCATTCGCGGGAATCCCGCCAACCCTGGTAAAGCAGTCCCTCGACGCTTTCTGGAAGTTCTCACCCCGCCGGCGGGCCGTCCGTTTTCCCAGGGAAGTGGACGGCGCGAATTGGCCGAGGCCATCGTGCAGGATGCCGCTCCGCTGACGGCGCGAGTCATCGTGAATCGCGTGTGGGGCTGGCACTTCGACCGTCCGCTCGTCACCACTCCCAGTAACTTTGGCCGGTTGGGAGATGCTCCGTCCCACCCGGAATTGCTGGACGACCTGGCGGCGCGGTTCATCGCGGCGGGCTGGTCACTGAAGTGGCTGCATCGTGAGATCGTCAATTCTGCGACCTGGCGGCAGTCGACGCACTCGCTGGAAAACTATCACGATCGCGACCCCGACAATCGCCTGTTGTGGCGGATGAATCGCCGCCGCCTGGAAGCCGAAGCGTGGCGTGATACCGTGCTGGCCACGAGTGCCGAACTCGATCCCACTATGCAAGGGCCATCGGTGAATCTTGACGAGGCACAAGCTCGACGTCGAACGGTTTATGGAATTGTCAGCCGTCAAAAGCCAGCGGACTTGTTCCGTCTATTCGACTTCCCTGACGCCAAACGCCATGCCGAGAACCGATTGCCGACGACGACACCGTTGCAGCACCTGTATTTGCTCAACAGCCCGTTCCTGGAGCAGCAGTCCGACGCGGTCGTGCGAACGGCTTTGCGTGAGAAGCCGGAATCTGCAGCAGAAACCGCTAGCAACCTGTTCCGCCGGATTCTGCTGCGGGACCCGACCGGTGAAGAATTGTCAGCAGCACTCGGTCTGGTGCAACTGGAAAATGGAACCGTTCCCGCGCAGAACTGGCCGATTCTGGCCCACTCGCTGCTGGCCACGAATGAGTTTATGTATGTCGACTAAAATCATGCCCCCTTACCATGATCAACCGATGCCATTCGATGCGAGCCACTCGCCGGTCGGTCTGTCGCGCCGGCAGTTGCTGGGTTCGTTGGGGGCCGGGTTTGGAACTCTGGCGCTCGCCGATTTGCTCAATGCCGAAGAGGCCCGGACCTCGTCGCGGCCCGCGTCACATCACGTTCCCAAGGCGAAGCATGTGATTTTCCTCTTCATGGCAGGGGGACCTTCACATATCGACCTGTTTGACCCGAAACCCAGTCTCAAAACTCATGCCGGGCAACGTCCCGCTGCAGCCGATCTGCGCACTGAGCGTGTCACGGGGGGACTGCTGCCGTCGCCGTTTGCGTTTCAACCTGGCGGGCAGAGCGGATTGCAAATCAGCGATCTTCTGCCGCGGCTGCGGGACTGTGCCGACGACCTGTGCCTGGTGCGATCCATGGTGGGTGGCAACCCCAATCACGCACCGGCGGCCAATCATCTCTTCTCGGGACGCATCGACCAGATTCATCCCTCGCTGGGATCCTGGGTTTCCTATGGCCTGGGAACAGAAAATCAAGACTTGCCCTCCTTCGTCTCATTAGGTGATGGAGGGTACGGTTCGCGCTATGTGCGTAACGGCTATCTACCGGGCCAGCACCAGGCGACACCGATCAATACGACTGAAAAAGAACCCGAGAAAATGGTCCGCTTTCTGCGGAACGGCAAGCTCGACCGCGCCCGCCAGGAGCAGCAAGTCGACTTCATCGCGCAACTGAACCGGCGACAGTTGGCCGCCACGGGAGCTGACCCCGCACTGGAAGCCCGCATTCGCACCATGGAAACGGCCTTCCGCATGCAGTTCGCCGCGGGTGACGTATTTGATGTTCGCAATGAAACTCAAACGACGCAGGATGATTACGGAACCAGCCCGTTCGCCCGGGGCTGTTTACTCTCACGGCGGCTGGTCGAACGGGGCGTACGATATGTCCATGTCGAATTGGGCGGCTGGGATCATCATGAGAACATCGACAAGTCAATCACCAGTCTCAGCCGTCAGATCGATCAGCCCATCGCCGCCTTACTGCGTGACTTAAAGCAGCGCGGCCTGTTGAATGAAACGCTGGTGGTATGGGGTGGCGAATTCGGCCGCACACCAGTTTCAGAAAGTGGCAACGGCCGCGACCACAATCACTATGGCTTCACGATGTGGCTGGCGGGGGGCGGGATTCGCGGCGGCATCGCACACGGGGCGACAGACGAATTCGGCTTCCGCGCGGTCGAGAATCGAGTCACCGTCCACGACCTGCACGCCACGCTGCTCCACCTGCTGGGCTTTGACCACGAACGGCTGACCTATCGCTATTCCGGCCGGGACTTCCGGCTGACCGACGTCCATGGGCAGGTCGTTCGTGAGATTCTCGCCTGACGCTCATTCGGCTTTGGTGGTGATCGCAAAGCTCGCCGGTGTCAGTTTCGCGGCCGCCCAATCGGCATCCGGAATGGCGCCGGTGGGCTTGGGTTTGTATTCGCCAACGAACGAGACGTTGGTCTTCTCCGGTATCTCTTTTTCATGACCGGTCAGTGACAGCATCGCGTTGACCATCAGTCGTCGCAAGTCTTCACTTTCCCAGTCCAGAGACGCCCCGGCGGTCGTCGTGAACGACCGGCCTTGCTTGCCTGACTGTGCAGTGTAAGTCTTGAACCACGCGAATGGCATCCGTGTGTCTTTACGCTCGTCGGCCACGGGCGGATCAGTTGGCTTCAGTCCCGACAGGACCTGCGCCTGAAAGAGCACGACATCATTCGCAGTGAGTCGCTCGACTGAGTTCACGTCGGTGTGACAGAAGATCGTGTCGGCGACGCCTCGCAGGACTGGATGCTGGCGTTCCTTAATGTTGACACGGGCGAGCGTCGCTTCCTTCTGGAACTTGCCGTAATGAGCGATCCAGGTATCTCCCAGGATCTGCTGGCCGAATCCGCCTGGCCATTCCTTACTCTGCCAGTCCCAGCTCTTATAAAGGCTGGTGGTGTGCGGTGAATACTTAAACGCATGCGTCGCATTGCGAATGCCGAGCACCGGCTTGCCGGCATTCACGTAGTCGACGATGTGTTTCATGTCCGCGTCCGGCAACTCACGAAACCGAGCGAAGATCACCATCAAGTCTGCTGTATCCAGAGCGGCCAATCCAGGAATATTGTTATTGCGATTCGGGTTGATCTGACCTGATGCGGGATCAATCGCAAACAACACCGTGCAGCGGAACCCATGATGCCGGGCCATGATCGTGGCAAACATGCTCATCCCTTCTTCCGAGCGGTAATACTCCTCCCCCGTCACGAAAACGACGTGCTGACCTTTGCCGAGTCCAGACTCGCCGTCGATTGTCAGAGACGAGTTCGCAGAGTCGGCAGGTGCAACAAGCTTTCGAACTTGCGCATCAGTCAGAGCGTGCTTCCAGATCCGCACATCGTCAATCACGCCATCCATGAACTCTCCGGCACCGGTGCTTCCGATCGTCATAGTCTGGCCGGACCGCATCAGACGAGGTTCTCCTTGAAACGGAATGGTTTTCTTGCGATCGCCATTGAGATAGAGCCGGCACTCTTTACGATCGCTGTCGACGACGAATGTGATCAGATACCAGCGTTTCGTTTCGAGATCGCCCCCCTGTCCGTTGCTGCCGACATCGTCTTTGTAGAAGTTGATCTTCGTGTCGATCCAGCGGGTGCCGTCGCCGATGTCGCCATGCACCTTGTCAGTATTCACTTTCATGTCGAAATTGAACTCGCCACCAGACCGCGTGCCGAGGACTCCCGAGAACGTCGGCTCCTTTGTCAGCCAGACCCAGGCCGACACGGTAAAGGTGCCGATCTCAAAATCGGGCGAATGGGGAATGCTAACGTGGTCTCCCTGCGGACGATCGAAGAGGAGTCCCTTGCCGACCTTTCCCGCGTGCGAGACTGCTCCCTGAATCGTCCCGTGATGAGATCCTAAGCTGTCGCGAGCTTCGCGGCCTTCATCGTCGAGCTTCCAGTGGGCGATGAGAACCGGGACCTCCGCATTGGGCTGCGCATCTTCCGCGCAGCTCGCAGGCCCGGAAATAAGCCATAGAAAAGCCACCAGGCAGAGCGAGCGACAAGCACCAGTAGCACAGGCGGTTTCCATGTGAGACAGCTTCATGGTGTCAATGACCTATAGGGGGTAAGATTCTTCTGGACGTTTTTTCGTTCAATGGGAAGCTCTGCTAAGCATCTGGTTGCAGAAGTCGCCAAGAGTTCTGTCCACTTTGGTGACGGCCCCCCAAGGCTTGGTGAGATCATACCGTGCCGGGCTCCTCAGTTTCTCGAAGCACGGGAATTGTGCAATCGATGAACAACCAGGAAATCGCGCAGAGAACGTACGCCACGGCCACGGTGACAAAGACCGCGTGCCAGCCGTACTGAGCAGAGACATATCCGAAGACAATTGGAGCGGCGATCTGACCGATTCCGGCGATGGAATTGTTCAACGCAAATACGGATGCGGTGGCGCGTCCGCCAATGTCCGTTACGACTCCCCAAGAGGTAGTCAGGCTGCAGTCGCTGAACAGCTTGACGAAGAAGAGATAAATGCAGAACACATACGGCTGGTCATAGCTGCGCAACGCGGCCAGCAGGAGTACGGCCGCGATTGATTTGCCAGTCAACGCGACCGCCACTCGCGACCAGCGTCGATTGCCGGTGACGGCGATTAGGTAGTCGTTAAGACCTCCTCCCACGAGGCCGGCAATCGCTCCTCCCAAGAGGGGCAGGGCAGCGTAGATCCCCATCTCCTTGAATTTCAGGTGATGTACCTGAGCCAGGAATAATGGAATCCAATTCGAAAAGATGTTGTCGGCAAACGTGCTCAACAATGACTGTACGCTGAGGAACATCAGGTTCATAAACGATCGAGTCGACACCGTACTGAGCATCTTCCGGACCGTCAGCCGTTCGCTCGAAGGGGCTCGCGGATTGGCATTCGAGGGTACGTTTTCTTCGATTATGAGAACCTCGGCCATGTTGACACGCGGGTGCTGGCGCGGCGAACTGCGAAAGAGTGTCGCGAACAACAGCATCAGCGCGACGCCGACTGCCACTTGAATCCAGAGGGCCGTTCGCCAATTGAGTTCCAGTATTCCCAGGAGCAACGTCGTGAAAATGAGTGATGAGCTCAACGCCCCCAACCGGCCAGCCAGGATGGCCACCAGCCCCTGCAACGTCGTACGAATCGAGGGCGGAAACCAGGTACTGGCGATGCGGCTGACACAGGCATAAACCGCTGACTGCCCCACTCCCAGCAGGGCCTGAGCGTACCACATCCAGATGGCGGAGGGAGCCCAGGCCATCAGCGCCAATCCAGACATCCAGACGATCATCAGACTGGTCATCACGGCATGCACGCCAAGGGCATCAGCGACGATCGCGATCGGAAACTGTGGCAGCGTATAGAAGACCGAAAAGGCACTATCCATCGCCCCGAGTTCTGTGTTGCTCAGTCCCCACTCCGTCGCCAGAGTGGGTTTGATGAAGCCGAACACATATCGGTGCAGATACAACAAGGCTGACGTCGCGAACGTCAACGAGAATACAGTCCAACGCACGTTGGTCGGCCGAGTCTGTGCTGAGGGCAGGGCGTCGGCATTCATCTATTGCAGCCCTTTGGATGCCAGCTTCGCCAGCATGTTAAGTGTCTATATTTATATTAACAATCGACTCGATATCTCCGCAACTGTTTCAGATCGACCTCAATCCCCAAACCCGGCTGCGTGGGTACGGCGATGGTTCCCGATTGAATCTGAAACGGATTTGTGATGATGTCGTCTTCCAGGCCGTAGTAGGTCGAATCGTTAGCCAGCGAATAGGCGGGGCTCGATGCGGCCACGTGCAACATGGCCGCGGTCTTCGGGCCCAGATCGTGTCCGCAATGCATGATGCACGGTATTCCCGCGGCTTCACACACATGGCCAATCTTCACGCAGGGCCAGATACCGCCCGCGATATGTGTATCGGGCAGAATGAATTCAGCTGCCTCTTCCCGGATGATGGCCATTACACTGGCCGGATTAGTGACGCTCTCGTTAAGCGCAATCGGGACCCGCGTCTGCCGCCGCAGTAATGTGGCATCCGACAATGGCTCGGCGGGAATCGGCTGTTCGAGATATTCAAGGTTGTACTGTTCCAACTGCCGGCAGAGTTCCTGCGCCTGCTGGGGAGAGTACGCTCGATTGGGATCGATTCTCAACTTGAGCCGATCACCGACCGCATCACGGATGCCGCGCACCATTTCCAGATCCTCTGTCATGTCGGATCCCGCTTTAGTCTTCAACGTAGAAAAACCCATTTCCACGTACCAGCGAGCAAACTTACCAGACTCTTCGTAAGTTTGGATCCCCATGCAGGCGGCGAGTTCCACGCGGGGACGAATCACGCCGCCGAGCAGTTCTGCCACAGACAACCCGGCTGCCTTGCCGCGGATATCCCACAGCGCCAGTTCGATCCCCGACTTCAAGCGAGTTTCCAACGGGCAATCTCGATGGAAGGCAGCGATGTTCAACGGATCGCGGCCGATAAGCCATTCGGACGCCTGCTGTTGCATTCGTCGTCCGCTTAGATTCGGCAGAAAGTTAACATTGTGTTCGCCCCAGCCGGTAAGCCCTTCGTCCGTATCGACGCGAACGATGGCACTTTGCGTGGTCGAACTGCTGCGAATATGAGATCGATACGGAGCCAACGGAGCCGTCTGAGGCACTTCTACGATCGTTACGTCCACATTCGTCACACGCATCGCGAACATCCCCTTAGATCATCGGCACGGTGAGGCTCTTGCCGAACCTGTAACCCGACTCTCTGAGTCGGGTGCTCTGCATTTCATGCTTCCGACTCAGAGAGTCAGGCTACGAGATTCGAGGAACGGATGATATCAACAACGGCTGTTGTGTTCTAGGAGCATTCTGTCGCCACGATGAGCTTGCCCCCCCGGATCGTCGCAGCGGTCTCCCAACGTCCGCCGGAGCGCACATCTCCATGGACATCCACCAGCGGCTGGCTCTGCTCGTTCCATCGCAACAACACCAGGTCCGCACGCGAACCAACTCTCAACGATCCGATTTCCTGATCCATGCCGAGTATCTGTGCTGGCCGCGAAGTCACCGCTTGAAAAATGTCGCGTTCCAACATTCCCACGGCACGCAACTTTGACATTACCAGCGGAAGATCGTGGATCGGAAGCTGACCGATATGGCCACGTTGCAGATCGGTCGAAATCGTATCCGGTGCAAAGCCATTTCGCAGAGCAGCCTCGGCCGTGCTGAAGTCGAACGAACCGCGGCCATGCCCCACGTCAAACAGAATGCCGCGTTCCCGCGCCGTACGAACGGCTTCGATCACGCGTCCGTCTTGTACGATGCAGTGGGGAGTCCGTCGATAACAATACGTGACGACGTCTCCGGGCCGCAGTTCTCGCAACTGTTCTTCGAGCGGCCAGTCTTCTGGGCGACGCATCCCATAGAGCAACGGCAAACCGGTCTGTTCAGCGACTCGCAGCCCGCGCCGTAGCACTTCGCGAGGGTCCGTCTGGCCGCAGCAGTGATGGCTGACGTTGACCGCGATCCCCCAGATGTGACTGCGAAATCGTTCGATCGCTGAAACGCACGCTGCCACGTCGATCAATTCGAGTCTCTCAAAACAACCACCCGGCGCCGCTTCGCCGGCCGATGACAGATTGATCGCCAGAATGATTTGCGTCTGCGATTGTTCGATTGTGTCGCGGATGTAGGACTCTAAGTTCCCCGCTCCCGCATCACCTTGAGAGAGTACCGTGGTCGTTCCACGAGCTACCAGATTGTGATCAGGATCGATGCTGAAGATCGAACCCGACTTGGCCGGGTGAGCATGCAGATCGATGAGCCCGGGAAGCAGGATTATGGCGGGATCGTCAAATACCTGCTCGCTGCTACCGAAAATGTCTGTCCCCACGGCCACGATTCTGTCGCCGCGAATCGCGACCGAACCGGCGGAATCGAAACCCGTCGCAGGACAGACAACCCGTCCGGCACGAATCAGTACGTCGTAGTTTGCCTTCATTCGCCGAGATTTCTTCGTAGCCAAAGGAGAACGCAGCCGACGCTAGCAGCGTCGGCCACGGGCATCACAAATGCTTCTTCACGAACTCCCACGCGGATTCATCGTGGAATTCATGGCCCCCTTCAAATACCAGATGCTGGAAGCGTTCCGGCAGGCCGAGCTTCTTATAGTATTCAGCAGACTGCGGAGCCAGCACCTTACCGCCTTCGCGATGGTCGATACCATCCTTGCTGCCCGCCTGAATCTGCAATGCGCGCGGGCAAATTAGCGCGGCGATGTCGGAATCTCGAAAGAGCGTGAAGCGATCCGAGAACCTGAAATCATTCGGAATGGACAACTCGTCGCGCTCATAGCGGCTTTCTTGAACGCCATAATAGCAACTGCACACCGCGACCTTGATCCGCGCGTCGAGTGCCGGTGTGACCAGCGAGTAATAACCTCCATACGACAGTCCGACCATGCCCACTCGAGTCGGATCGACTTCCGGTCGAGTCAGGAGCACATCCAGGCTGCGTGTAATTTTTGCGATCTCCACTGCCGTCAGACTCGTACCGACCAGTCGCATGCGGTCGTCGATTTGCCGACGAATGTCATTGGGAAAACCCACCGCAGAGAAGAGATGTTGCGGGGCGAAGATGATATATCCGCGTTTGACACCGCCACGTACCATATCATGATAATTTGCCCCCCCGCGAAACAAAGCCACTTCAGGCGACCCGCCGCCGCCATGCATGGAAATGACGAGTGGAGCCTTTCCCGTCAAACCCTTCGGCACAATGTAAATGCCCTCGGCATGGACGCCGGGCAATACAGGAATCTTGGCCCGATAGTATGTCCCAATGCTGTCCTCACCAATCTGATCAAACGAGGCCGCAGTTTTCGGCGCGTCACCGGGGGGCGGGTATCCGATGCTGGTGCAAAACGCCTTACGGAACGGCTCGGCCGATTTCTCGAACGCGGGAGCCGAGGAATAGTCGGGCTGAAACACCTTCTGCAAGCGGCTGGTGTCTTTTTTTATCGAGATGATATAGGCATCCAACTCCTTGGCCTGTTCCGTGCGCAGCGGGTTGGAATTGGCCACGTCGTCTTCGTAGTAGGGAGAAGCCGCGGGCTTGTCCTGCGCGCTAGCGAGTCCACAGCAACTTAACATGAAGGTGAAGATGATCAGCGGACGGGCGAGCAGCATGATTTTGGCCTTTGTCTAATCTTGCAAATCGGAAACGGGTTCTCGCTTATTCGAAGTGGGTTCGTGCGAGTCTTGCCAAATTCGCGACGCTTGTCGAGCCAATTGCCAAAAATCGAGGTCCCTCTCACCGCCTAGTTCAGAACGCGCTCGGTATCCTGAGCGAATTCTGTCACAATTGCACAATCTTTTTAGAACAAGCGTGAGAAAACCTCATTCCTGCGGACTAGGACCTGTAGCGAGGCCCAATGCAGCCACCCGAAACACGTCCCAGCCTGATCGTGAAGCTGAAAGACCGGCGGAATGAACCGGCCTGGACGGAGTTCGCGTGCGCCTATGAACCATTCCTGATGCAACTGGTCCGGAGGCAGGGTACGCCCGAGCGTCACGCTCCGGATGTCACTCAGCAATTGTTGTTGACGATTGCCCGCTCGGTGGAGGGCTGGACCGACGATGGTCAGGCGGCCTCTTTTCGACGGTGGCTCGGTCGAGTCGCCCGGAACGTCGTTATCAAGTTCATGACGCGCGAGCGACGGCAAGTGGCCGGGCAGGGGGGCACCGACTTTCTCGAACAACTCGAACGGATTCCCGATGTCGCCACCGACGAGGCCCAACTACGGCAATATGAGCACGAACTGATTGTCTGGGCGGCAGAGCAAGTCCGCGGCGACTTCCACGAAACATCCTGGAAAGCGTTCTGGGCGACGCAAGTCGAAGGCCGCGGCGTGGCCGAAGTGGCCAGCGAACTGGGGGTGTCGGCGGGCAGTATCTACATGTCCCGTAGTCGCATTTTCGCTCGGATCCGGGCGAAGATCGACAATTTGCAATAACTCGGCGTGAGATTCCTGTGGCCCCCGAGACTGATCGTTATAGTAAGGAACGAATCAAGGTGACCACGTATGACTCTTCAGTCCATCAACTGCGATCGCGAACTGCTGCGGTTATCGCTCGACGAACGCCTCGAAGAGTTGCAGGAAGAGCGACTGGCGCGACATCTGGCGGAATGCGAAGCGTGTCAACGAGAATTGGAACGATTGGCCGGCGAGCACGCAGCATGGTCCAAGATTAGTGTTGCTCTGCAGCAGGAATCGGAGATCCGGTCTCGACGAGGTCGAGCGGAGACTCTTCACGCCAGCGACTCCAAAGCGACGAATTCAACCGGTTTCGATGACCCTGCGGATGACTTGCTAGCCGACTTCGCCGTCGACTTCCTGGGCCCCTCGTCTGCCGCTGACTCAATTGGCCGGATCGGCGAAATTGACATCCTGGAGGTGATCGGGCGCGGCGGCATGGGGGTCGTGCTGAAGGGCTATCAGCCCGAACTCAAGCGGTTGGTCGCCGTCAAAGTTCTCGCTCCGCATCTGGCGGTCAGCGGTCCGGCGCGACAGCGGTTCGCCCGGGAAGCTCAAGCGACTGCGGCGATTTTGCATCCCAATGTGGTGCCGATACTCACGGTCCATTCGACGGGCAAACTCCCTTATCTGGTCATGCCGTTTCTCGCCTGCGAGTCGCTGCAACAACGAATTTCCCGGCAAGGCGCGTTGGATCTGGTCGATGTGTTGAGAATTGGTCTGCAGACAGCGCAGGGATTGGCGGCGGCGCATGCCCAGGGAATCGTCCATCGCGATGTGAAGCCGGCCAACATTCTGCTCGAAAAGGGGGTCGACCGCGTCATGCTGACCGACTTCGGTCTGGCCCGAGCCATCGACGATGCCAGCATCACCCGCACTGGATTGATCGCGGGCACGCCGCAATATATGTCTCCGGAACAAGCGCGGGGCGAGGGATTAGGCGCCCGATCGGACCTCTTCAGCCTGGGGAGCGTGCTCTATACGATGACGACCGGGCGCCCGCCGTTCCGGGCCGAATCGACCTACGGCATCCTGCGCCGCATCACCGATTCCTCTCCGCGTCCCATTCGCGAGATCAGTTCACAAAGTCCCGCCTGGCTGGCCGCGATCATCGATAAGTTACTGGCCAAAGAGCCTGCCAAGCGATTCGCAACATCCGCGGAAGTTGCGTTACTGCTCGAACAATGTCTGGCCCACGTGCAACAACCGTCAGTCGTGGCACTCCCCAAGGCTTGCCGTCGCGAGAATCGCTGGACCTGCCTGTTAAGTCGCCGCTCGGCACTAGCGGGCGCGTTGATGATGATCATCCTCGCCGCTCTGTGGTGGACGCAGTATCCGAAACCGCTTCCACAACCCGCCCCCAACGCACAACCGGCGGCGGCCGAATCACACTCATCGCCCACCGATCTCGGCTTGCAATGGGACTCGGTCGCTGGAGAAATCGACGAATTGGACCGTGCGGCCACGACCTTGGAATCGCAAGTCGATCTCTTATGGGATCGCGATCAAGTAACGACGGAACGCGATTCGACGCCTGAATCCACAACTTCTCCCGATCAGGAGCTCAAGCCATGAATCGTATTTGCCTGGCAATCGTTATGGTGGCCATTGCGGCTTGGTCCGTTTCGATAGCGGCACAAGACAGCGGCGCCGCGCTCCCGACGGCTGCCAAAACGGATGAGACTGCGAAACCCAGTGCCAGTACGCCGCAGCCTCCGGCCCGCACAAATCGCTTTGATCGCGGAGGCTTTGGTGGAGGAGACGTCACGCCCCCGTTGCCGTCTAAGGCAATTCCCGCGAAAGACTATGTCTCCTCGAAGAACCTAGTAATTGCAGTCCCCGAGGAAGGTGACCGACTGCTGGGTTATAGCAGGCAACTTGAAAAATGGACGACCCTCAAACTCGACGCTACATATCATTTGCTGAATCCCGTCTTCAGCGACGATGTGGGATATATTTCGAATAGTGTGCAGCAGGGTGATAAGGACCAGAACCATTATATCTGGGCCTATAGTGCGACAACCGGTCTCTGGGACACGCTCGTATTACCTGTGGGATCCAAGGCTTTTAAGACCATCCAAGGTGACAGAGTCGTTGTTGAGGACGACGAGTATATCCGGATTTTCTCGAACCGCACTGGCAAGTGGGCCGCACCTCCCCAGCCAGACGACCCCGCCACACCAACGGGGAACGGCGATTCCAGAGGAGCGACGGCGTCGGAGCTTATCAATGATTCACCCATCGCGCCCGTCGAACACAATGTCCCTGCCGTTGAGGAAGTATTGAAGAAGACCGGTAGGATCAAGATTCGTTTTGGCGACCACCAGTTGTCGATACCCGTCGTGAGCGACGTCGAACCGGCACATACTGCGGCGATTATTGTCGCGCAGTGTAAGAACTGGCCGGATACCAAACTGCATCTGGGCAAGAAGGCGCTGCTCATCTTTGCGACACCAGTAGCCGCACGAGCGATTGTGCACAGAGTCGTGAGCACGCAGTTTCCTGACGCGACGATAGTACCGTTCCTCGGACGATCGCAAAAGAACGTCCAGATAAAATGCCCCGACGGCTTGCCTGCCACTCCACTGGAACCCGATTTCGGGTTGATCAAGCAGGCACTGGAGCAATCGAACGCGATCACCATACTTATGGGATACTACAATATCAACTTTTGGCTGACCGACAAATCGCCCCGCCCCAGACTGGCTCAAGTGATGGCCAGACTTCCCAAAACGAACCCAGCAATCGAGTTCTATGATGCACGCACCTTTGTGATGATCGCGGCACCCCGGGAAAGCATTCAAAGCGTCGTCGGCGCCCTCATGAATGCCTCCTTGAACAATGTCCCGGAGGAAGAAGCCAGCGCGACTGCAAAAGATAACGACGGCTTAGTCCCCTTATCCGTGTTTAAATCCACGGATGAATTGGCCGGCAAATCTCAACTGGAAGAACGAACGCCAGGTGCCAAGGTTCAACCGAGCACCGCACAGCTCAAGGAACAATACGAAGCCCAAGAACGGCAGGCGGCTGACATTGCCAAACAACATCGCAGCGCTCCCAATGCCTCTCTGAAATCGAAACTCCAGCAGATAGTCACTGAGGCGTTCGCTCTGCGACAACAACTGCACCAGGCGGAACTGTCCGAATTCCACCAGCGAATGGCCAAGGTACAGCAGACCATTCAGACCCGCGAGACCCTCCGGGATAAGATCATCAAACGTCGCGTCGAAGATTTGCTGAATCCTGACTGGGGTTGGGATAAAAAGTCCGATTCGAAGTTGGACATCCAAGTTCCGCCTTCAACCAACCATGGACGGAATCGCAATAAAGCGACACGCCGCGTCGTGCTGGGTGTCACCTTGCCGAAAGGAGCAGCAATTACTCGCATTGAGTCTGGCAAAATCATAGTCGTCGATAATTCTTCGACCAAAGTGCAGGATTCCGATCCAATCGCACTGGAATTGGTCCACGATAGAAACCATCAATTCCGGCTCACGAACCTGCCCGGACTTGCGCAGCCGCAGCATCTCTTCATCGAGTTTCCCAATCCCGTAGCGGCTCAAGCGAATTCAGACGCCGGCTACTACCTTCCAGTTCAGATTACAGAGGAAGATCTCAAACGGATCCCGACAGGAAATTCTGTCGTTAAGGTCATTTATCGGCCCAATCTTCCTCCCGGCGTACCGCTGAATCCCGCTCTAAAGTTTGCAACGCTCGTCAACACACAACTCGCTGCTGAGATCGACCCCATTG
The DNA here is from genome assembly GCA_028291605.1 of Planctomycetaceae bacterium. GTDB lineage: Bacteria > Planctomycetota > Planctomycetia > Planctomycetales > Planctomycetaceae > JAKFVC01. The sequence continues at coordinate 27,440 of JAQGHS010000330.1, forward strand.
CTCGTGCTGCCGAACTGGGAACGATCCTGGCGATTGTCAGGCTGAGGGAACATGCGGCGCAGCCTGCGCTGCCGATTCCAACCACGCCGGACAGCCCCACTGAGTTGGAGGGGGATTGGCGTCTTGAATCATCCTCTTTCCAGGGGAAGGTCTCGTACAACCAGGAGGCGCAGTTATGGGTTCGAAATCGGCAATGGATTGTCGTGCGTAACGACTCCGACGAACGATGCCCGATGGACATCAATTCTACCGTCTCTCCGAAGCAACTTGATCTCGTTCATGAACCGGCCAACGGAGTGAACCCGGCGCCCTCGAAAATGATCTATCGGCTCGACGGCGATCTACTCACCGTCAAAGGATTAGGGGCGTTGACTCGCCCTACAGCATTCAATGATGATGACCGTGTCATCCAGACTTGGAAAAGAACTCGACACGACCACGACCTGATCTCTTTGCAGATCAATTCACCCAAAGGAGCTGCAATCACATTTCATACTCAAAATGGCCCGATTCAGAACGCAACTCTACGGCAATTGCCGCTCCACGCTGCTTACGCGACGGGCACGACCCAGCAACTGCAGCTGTCAAATATTCCCTACCAGACCGGCGCGAGACCATTCGTGACGATCATGTTTCCGACGCTTGCCGCGAGTGTCCGCGACTACGCCCTTCTCAACCGCATTCCGTTGCAAATCACCGACGAGGAAATTACACGAGCGCACGCCGGCAAGCCGGTCGCAAAAGTCCTGTATTTGCCCGATCCCGACCCGAGCACACCGACTTCATCCGGGGCCCAAGTGATCAATGATTCTCAAGTCGATTCGAAACTCGACTTTGTCGAAGAAGCCCATAAGCTGGGTGACGTGCTGGCAATTGTGCGAATGTCAAATATTAGAATGCAGAGCGGCGGACTCCTGCCGCAGTCCGCTGAAATTCGCCCGTACGCCCCTTTGCCAGGAGCGTCAGATTTCGTCCCCGCAGGATCCGTCACCAAAGCCCTCGAGAATGCGACCGTCGAAATCTCACTGGCAACATCGCAATCGGCGAAAATAGGGGATATCTGGGAAGTCTCGCGTCGAGCCTATTCTGCGAGCGGACAGGAGACAACCAGCCATCGATTCGCCCGAGTTGAATTCATTGATGTTCAAAACACCGTGGCCCGCGGCCGGATTGTCGAATCGGCCCGAATCCATAACGGACACGATTTTATGTACGAGTCCGTCAAAGCCGGAGATATTGTGCTGCATCTCCGACCGCCAATACCTACAGCGCCGACACCTAACGTTTCGACGACCGAAACGAAGCCCGGCGAACCCAAATCCGATCTCCGGCTGATCTTGAAGGGCGTCCAGGAATTCCAGCAGCAGTTCACGGATCTCGAGCGACTCCTGAAGGCGAATCGACAGTTGGTCGACATGGCTCGCGAGGCACTTAAAGCAGGCACTGGGACCCAGACCAATATCGACGTTCACCAACTGAAAGTCGACGAATGTCAGAAGAGTCTCCAGTTGTTGCGCGCGGAATACGACTCCCAAATCAGTTTGCTGAGCCTGGAAGCCAGGTACAAGAAAGGAAAATCCGACCTCGCACAGCTGGAATATCAGAAAATACTCCAGGCTAATCTCGCGCTGCCGGGAACGATACCTGATCTTGAAGTGAGAAAATTCAAAACCGCATGGGAAGAAGCGAGTTTGCGTTTCGAACAGGCAAATACCGTACTTGAGCTTTATCGCAAGGTGGAACCGGCTGCCAACACCATTGATCAGCAGACTGATCCAGGAGGCAAAGAGATAAGTCCCAAGCCGGATGGCATCAAATCGCAGAGCAAAGATCGAAAGTTGTCGTTAAATGGTGGGGAAGCCCTCCGAAAAACTCCTGCTCACCTTGCCCTGGCCGGCGTGGCTGGTGAGAAACCGCACAGATTGACCACGGAAATCCGCATCAGTTCGAGGGCGCACATGGATTCTCGCAATACTACAAGTGGCAGCATTGCATCAAGTTGTGGTGATCAGCGAGATACGAGAGACCCAAAAATCCGTGTCTAGAGGATGCTTGCGGCATTCGGAGAGAGATCGTATGTGTGGTACAGATGGCAGATGAGGATCAGGCGGCGAAACCTAACTCGACGGGATGGCGAGGGCCCCAGAGTGTCGCGCGCAGAGTGTTCTTATTCGCAATCTTGCCAAGTGTTGTGAACGAGGAACAGTCACTGCGTCTATGGTGAGCCCCGTGCAGTGAGGCCGGCGGTAGAGTAGTGACTTCGAGTTCAAATTCCGTATTGAGTGAAGTCGATTGGTAATCAGAGTCGCAACCCAACCCCGGCCACACGGCACGGGGCTCACTTGGATTTGCTCACCCGCGACGACCTGAGGCTTCCGCCCCATACTATGTTCGGACGCCCCTCCCGGGGCTAAGAGGTGGACATAAGTGTAAAGGGATCAAAGAAGTCGAAGAGTTCAAAGAAGTCAAAGGGATCAAAGAGGTCGGAAGACACCAACGTGGCAGAACCGCACAAACGGAGCAAAGAGATCGCTGATGCAAAATAGCGCAATCAGCCAGCACGCGCCAGCGTCCGGTTCGGTGGTGAAGCTGCAGCATGACCTGTCAGCAACCGAACGCAGCGAGCAAACAATTCAAAGAAGTCGAAGGGATCAAAGAAGTCGTAAGACTTCGACGTGGCGAACCGAGCAAATGGAGCAAACAGATCGTCGGCGCAAATTAGCGCAATCAGCCGGCACGCGCTCGCGTCCGATGCGGTCGTGAAGATGCACCATGACGTGTCCGCAGCCGAGCGAAGGGATCAAAGAATTCGAAGAATTCAGAGAGCTCGAGCGGTCGAAGAGTTCAAAGAAGCCGCTCCGTAACACCTCAAGCCAGGTGAGCCCGGCGGCGTAAGCCCCGGGGTAGAGTAGCGATGTGGTTTACTCGGTTGATCGTCTGGCTACTTGTTGAAGACTGCTGGTGCGGCAGATCGAGTCGCCACCCCACCCCCGCCCTCACGGGACGGGGCTCACCTGATATCTGGTGGGTGAAGAATTC
>JAQGHS010000339.1 GCA_028291605.1 Planctomycetaceae bacterium
GCTCTTTCGCTGGCTCTTTCGCTGGCTCTTTCGCTGGCTCTTTCGCTGGCTCTTTCGCTGGCTCTTTCGCTGGCTCTTTCGCTGGCTCTTTCGCTGGCTCTTTCGCTGGCTCTTTCGCTGGCTCGTCGGACGCGGGGGCGTCGGGGAGATCGACCAGCTTCGCCTGCATATAAGTCTGGGTGATCTGATTTTGCACGAACGCGACCACTTGCAGCTTTTTCAGTTCGATGGGCTTGGAGGGAAACTCGCGCCCGGCCTGGTCTTCGAACTGCTTCAGATGGGCTGCCTGATCTTCCCGGATCTTGGCTAGTGAGACGGTCACATTGTGCTCGACTTCCGGGCCTGGTTTCAGTTTCACCCCATGCACGCCTCCAGGGAATGCGCGAGCCACGCAGTTGTGGACTCGAATCCCATTCGGAGCATTGAACTGGATGTCGTTTTCGAGCAGCACCAGATACAACCGCGGATCATTGTCGGTTGTCTTGATGCCCGAGACTGACGCCTTGATCTGGATTTCGTCACCCTCACGAGTGGCCTCCAGCTTCACGCCGACGGGTGTGGTTTTCGTGAGCTCATGTTCTATTCCGCCCTCGAGCCGCTTGGTTTGGGCGCCGGCCATCATGATATTTCCGCCGACCTGCGGGACAGACTGGCCATTGATCATCATCATCGGCGTCCCCTTCCCATTATAGAAATGGAATCGTTCCATCCCCTGCTCATTGGCCAGAGGGTCGGCCAGCGGAGCGTGCTCGTGATACTTGATGACGATCAGCTCTTGCGGCGAAAACGCGCGGTGCAGGGCTTCCGCACAGATGTCAACGGGGACGCAGGGATCGCAGGTGGCGCCGGTGAAGACTTCCATCAGCAGAACCTGGCGATCGGCCTGCGGCTTGGTGATCTTCCGCTTGGGAACGTACAGCTTCATCTGGTTTTCGTAGGACTCTTTCAAGAAGGCATCCAGTCCGGCGGTCTTGCCCTCGTGCTTTTCTTTCCAGATCCGGGCCGCCGCTTCGCTGGGCAGGACCAGGGAGGAGCCACTTTTTTGAGCGGACAGCATGTGTTCGAATTGCGGCAAAGTCGCCAGGCCGGCATAGATCTTGAGAGCTTCATCCGTTTCCTTGGCTTTCTCCTTGCCCCTGGCATAAACCATTTGGATGAATGGATTGGTGGGGTCGAGTTCCTGCATGGGTTTGAGCAACTTCAAGCCCCGCTCGTGTTCCCCAACCCGGATCCAGGACTCGGCCAGATCCGATTTCCAATCCAGCGGTGAGTCGGCCCCGATTTGTTTCTCGGCAGCGGCCAGCAGTTCCTTGGCCAATGCCGGCTCGAGTTCCTGTTCAGCCAGGGCTTTGCCAATATCCAGATCCACTTTGGGAGCCAGTCGCGGTCCCCAGACTTCGATGGCCTTACGGTACTCGGCGATGATCTCTTTGATCTCCGGCAAAGTCAATTTCTCGGCTTTGAAGTGCTTTGCCAGATTGGCATAACCCTGGAGCAGGACCGGGCTCCGATAGGACTCTTTCTTTTTGACGAACTCGTTCAGCGCGACGAACTTGTCGGCCGCATTCATCGCACCGGCGAAATCCTGAACGCTGGCAATCTGTGGAGGCTCCTGCGCATGATCAATTTCGGTCAACTCGGTCCGATCCAGCTTGGCTGCGTCCACCTGGTATTTCGGGATCATCAGGGTTCCCCAAACGGTCTCTCCGTCCAGGCGTCCTTGAAAGTTCCACAGCATCAGACCCAGATCCAAGTCCAAGCTGACCTGTCCATCTTCCTTGATCTCCGCCGACTTGATTTTGACCTGGCTGGGATGCTTTTCGTCGCTGTGAATCGTGACGTCAAACTTCTTATTCTTGTGGCTGATGTCCAGCAGGCAGAAATCCCGTTCGACGGGGAATTCGACAAACGACAGCTTCCAGCGGCCGACCAATTCGTCGGGATCAATGGCGCTCCCGGGTGCCCGATTGGCTCGTGCCCGACGGCCCCCTCCCGAGTCGCAACCGGTGAGTCCCGACAGGAGCAGGCTGCAGCTCAAGCACCAGACCAGACCGCTGGCGAATCCGAAACGCGGGGAGTTCAATTTCCACATAGTGCCACATTCCTGCAAATTGCGTACTTCGAACTCGTCGCGACAGGCCGACAAAATCCGCAATGTAAAATGAGATTAAAGCAGAACTTGCGTCGAAACCACAAGTCATTGATCAACTTGCGGCCGCGGTCATCCTGCGGACGGCATTATACCTTACGCCGATTTCGAGCCAACGGATGGATCAGATCTCGTAGCGATCTGTCGTGGGATAGGCTTCCAGCCTGTCAGAGTCCTTAACGATCGACCTGAAATAAAGTCAGTTCTTGCGAACTTCGCGCAGCGCACGTCTTGCCTCGTATCAGTGGTGACATGGGATTCAACCTCCGGACGGTGTGCAAGCCGTGCGCGGCGCGAAGTTCGCGAGAGTTGGATACTTTGCCAAACTGATTATTACGGGCTCTGACAGGCTGGAAGCCTATCCCACGAAAACAGCTACCAACGGAACGTAGGGCGGATCTGTTCATTGACGACCGCACCCTCGGGCCAACCACCTTGGTACAGAGCAATGATATTGGTGGCCGATTCTGTTCCCATGTCCTCCATCGACTGATAGTCGCCACTCGCCAGATGGGGGGTCAGGATGAGATTGGGTGATTGCAACAGCGGATTGGTGACCGGTGTCGGTTCAACGTCGAAAACGTCCAACGCCGCTCCTGCCAGATGTCGCGAATGCAATGCGGCGCTCAAGTCGTCTTCGACCACCAGGCCGCCTCGGGATGTATTGATGAGGAAGCTGCCCGGCTTCATCAGCGCCAGGGTCTTGCGGTTGATGAGTCCGCTGGTTGATTCCGTCATGGGGGCGTGCAGGCTGACGTAATCCGACTGAGCAAACAGTGTCGGCAAATCGACCAGCTCCACATTCAGCCGCTTGGCGAGTTCCGGGTCGACATACAGATCATGAGCAATCACGCGGAGCCGAAAAGCTTGGGCGCGGACGGCCACGCTGCGGCCAATTCGACCGAGTCCCACCAATCCGAGCGTGAGGCCCCGCAACGGGACCATCGGGCGACGCGACCAGTCACCATCCAGGACATCCTGATGATGCCCGACGATGTTGCGGGACAAGGCCAGCAACAATCCCATCGCGTGTTCCGCAACACTTTCATGATTGGCATTCGGTGTAATCGTGACGGCAATATTGTGCTTCGTGGCAGCCGGAATATCGACTCGGTCGTATCCGACACCCGCCCGCGCAATGACCCGCAGATCGGGAAGCTGGCTCAGCAATTTCTCGTTGAGGAACTCACCCCCCGCGATAATGGCCGAGACCCCCTGCAGGCAGGACAACGTATCCGCTTCGGTCCGCGGATCAGCCGCTGGGGGGTAGACAACTTCGAGGCCCGCCTCCTGCAACAACCTGACATAGGGACCGGGCACGCGATAGAAGGCAGCGGGAGCAATCAACACTTTGGACATAGAACTCTCGGAGCGCAGGGGATTTCTGAGGAGACGAACACGGAGAGTAATTTAGCGAGCAAGCCGGGGTCGGGTCTACGAATTTTCGAAATTGGCTGTGGACTGAGGGGTCGGGCGTACAAATTTTCGATATTGGCCGAGGTGAGTCGAACTAAGAATCAGGGGTGAGGACGGCCAATTTCGAAAATTCGTACGCCCGACCCTGGGGCTGTTGGATTACCCGGCGCGATTGGATCTGGAGGGCAACAGCCAGTTGGAGCTCACTCGAAACCAGTTCCAGGGCGAGTTTTTGGCGGGAGCGACATGGGCGACTCCGACCGCTGCCAGCGCCAATTCCCGGGTTTCGACGATCTGCCACAATGAGCGCAAGCCCGCCGTCGACAGGGAATCACGGACTGTCCCGGGTGGGCATTCCACCGACATCCGTCCTTGAAATCGTTTCAGCGATTTCCACAGCCGGACCAATAGGGCAACCTGAGGGCTGCCGATGTAATTGAGTCGCGAAAGGTCGACGACCAGTGCCTGGCCGGGCAGAGTTTCCATGTGCACCAGGATTTCCTGACCGACTTCGATGACCGTGCCCCACTGACCCTCGTTGATCATGGGATTGAACGAGACCACACCGTGGTTCTCGTGTCGCTCGAAGTCAAAAGGGGATTCTAATGAGTCCACCTGGATAAACTCCCTGGCCGGCAGCGATCAGCATTCGCGATCTGCGGACCAAATCGGCAAGTCGGCGTTTTCGCCGTCGCACGTTTCCAACTTGGAATCCCTGGCCCGTTGCAACGATCAACGCGACCCCCAGTCCTGAAACGGTTCGAGATGTTAGCAGACGAGGCGTGGATGCCATAGATAACTTGGACGCAAATTTATCGGCGGCAAGTTTGTGTTGTAACTGATTTGCGCAGAGCGGTTTGCGCGATTGCAGTCCTCTTTGCCACAGAAGGACACAGAACAACACAGAAAAAAGGAAGAAGTCATTTTTCTGCTTTTTATTCTGTGTTGTTCTGTGTTGTTCTGTGTCATTCTGTGGCCATAACTCCTCTCAAATCGTGGATGCGCTTCAAGTCGCTGGCAACCAACCGAATTGTGCAGAAGCGCAACAGGGAACGCACATCACTCCATGATCGTGCAGATGTCCCGCCAATCCGCTTCACACGGCCTGAATTGATGTAAAACATTCGGACTCTGCGCCGAATGCGATCTCGCCAATTGACACCCGTTTTTTGGGACCCCTATAATAGAGGGACGTAATCTATTGCGGACGGAAGTCCCTTCGTCCGCCACATCTGGAATGGATTCCACCAATCGTGCAGGTCCTACCGGCGATGCTTGGCGTGCATATTGTTCTCGATATGTGCTAAGCAGAAACTTGCTTGCGGCAGGAATGCTCAAATCGCCGATCCAGCTTCAACGTACGTGACAGTGCGGTTTGACCTCATGTCAAACTGTGCCGGTTTTTTCGGTCCGGGGCTTCCGGAGTTGTTTAATGACCACTTTGATCAGCAAGATTCTCGCCGTTTTCGTCACGATCGCCAGTGTGGCGTTCATGGCGATCGTCATGGCCAACGTTTCGGCCGGCGGTCCCAACTGGACGGCGAAGTCCAAAGAGCTGACCGAAGTGGCCTTCGATCGAGCCAATCCGCAGGCACCCTATACCGCCAAAAAACGGAGCGATGGGACGGATTTGGGCGGCGGCCCGATTCTTCCAGCCGCCATTGTCAGTGCGCAAAAGAAGTTGCTGGAAGCAGAACGGACGCAACAGGCTGACCTCGATACGAAAATCGCAGCTCGCAAGAGCGCCATCACCGAATCCAAGGCCTTGATTGATGTCGACCTGGACGCGATGAAGCGCCGCGAGGCGGATCTCGACAAGCAGTTTGCGGATCTGATGGAGCAGATGAATCAGCTCTCGCAAAACTTCACTATGGAATCGAAGAAACAGACCGACGATCTGGCTGTTTTGAAACTCCGGTCGCAAGAATACATTCTCATCAAGAACCAGTTGGAAGAGTTGAAGGCGCAGCGCGAAGTGGCGACCGAAGAACTGGGGCGTCTGAAGGCCTTGGTCTATCAGGCGAAAGCCAATCTTGAGCGGGCGCAGACCCGGCTGAACTTGCTGAAAGACGACGGCTTGAAGGTTGACTACAATGATGCCCCGAAGCCGGTGGGCAAACCTGCAGGGAATGCTAAACCGGGGGATGAAGAGCCAGCGGCGGCGAAGCCGGCGGAAAAGAAACCGGCTGACGAGAAGCCACCAGAAGCGAAGCCCGACACAGAGAAAGCAGCAGAAGAAAAACCTGCTGCCGAAAAACCAGCCAAGCCGGAGAGTCCTGAACCAGAGAAGAAGGAACCTGAATAGGCTGGGGAGGCGTTGATTCGGGCGATGGCAATTCGGCGACTGGCCTGTCATTCCCGCCGAATTCGATGGTACATTAGTCATGATCAGCAGGGCGCACGGATGGCCTGATTTCACACTCGAGGCAGGGATCGGCCTACTGTCAGCAGGGGAACGGGACAATGTCCTATATCGGTAAGATTCTGGTCGTGTTGCAACTGGTGCTCAGCGTCTGCCTGATGGCGTTTGCCGCGGCCGTCAGCACGTACCAGACCAACTGGAAAGCCAAAACCGAACAGACTCAGAAGCAGCTCGACGACCAGCGGACCAGCTTTGCCAAACTCGAACAGGAGTCGAAAGCGGCTGCCGACAAGTTCAATGCCGATTTGAAGGCCGAGGGGGAGAAGGCTCGTGAGGCGGGTGCCCGTGCGTCACAGCTCGGTCAGCAGAACACCCTCCTGGCCTCGGAAAACAAGCGCTTGTCCGAAGAAGCCCAGCAGAAAACGCAGATCAATACGGATCTCGTCGAAGACTCCAACGCTCGTCAAAACGAAGTCAAGATCGTACGTGAGAAGCTGAAGGCGGCTCTGGCAGACCGCGACCTTCAGTACAAGGCCAAGGCGGCGCTCGAAGATAAGATCTTCGAACAAGACACCAAGATCGAACGCTTGGCTGGTCAGAACAAGATGTTGCTGGCATTCAATCAGCAGTATCGCGACGTCTTGAATTCACGCGGTTTGCCGCTGGAAATCGAAGAATATCAGAAGGCCAAGAACCCGCCTCCGAAAGTGGATGGCGTGGTCATGGACACCAAGAAACAGAAAAACGGCGGTAATTTGTTGATTGAGATTTCAATCGGCGAGAATGACGGTCTGTCGATGGGCAACGAGTTGTTTGTCTATCGTGGCGGTGAGAAGCCGAAGTTTCTCGGTAAGGCCCGGATCATGGGTATCACGGCCGATGCTGCCGTTTGCGAGCTGATTAAATCGACCGGTCTGGTAGAAAAGGGAGATAATGTCACGACGAAGCTCAACTAGCGCGAAGGGTGGCGCCAAGAAGGCCAAAGGCCAGGCCGCGGATCCGGATGTGTACGTTGCGATGTTATTCGTCTCGGCGGCCGCCCTGACGACCGGGATTATCTTCCTCTACCTGGAATGCAACCGCTACAACTGGCTCCTGGGTCGTTAAGCGTCTAATGACGAATGACGAAACCAGAATGACGAATGAATGACCAAATCCCAATGACGCAATGCAGACGGGTTCAGCCGTTTGGTCATTGGGATTTGGTCATTCGACATTCTTTCGTCATTCTGGTTTCGACATTCGTCATATCCCTAAGAGGTCTGCATCGACATGCCTCCCAGCCCTCGCAAACGGAGTCAGTTTGAGCGCTGGATTGCGCAAACTTCGGTTCCGATGTTTGTGATCGCGGCCGACCAGAGCGTGGTCTATTTCAACGCGGGTTGCGAGCGATTAACGGGCTGGTCGGCGTCCGACATCGTGGGGCAGACTTGCCAGTACGCGACGACGGCTGCCAGCTCCAATCTGGAGGCGGTCACGGGAGCCATTTGTCCTCCCCCTGAAGTCTGGCGTGGCCAGGAATTACAACTGCCCGCCTACCTGACCCCGAAGCATGGGGCCGCCCTGCCCCGTTTGATCCATTTCTTTCCGTTGCGCGGACCTCAAGAGAAGGTCGCCGCAGTGCTCGGTGTTGTCACTCCACTGAAGACATTGCCCCCTGCCCCGCCGGTCTCGCCGGTCTTGCAACTGCATGCTGAACTGGCTGCCATTCGCGGGCAATTGCGTAGTCGCTTCGGTGAAGAGACCCTGGTGACGCGCAGCTCCGCGATGAATAAAGTGCTGACTCAGTTGGAGCTGGCCATTCGGACGACGATCCATGTGTGCCTGGTGGGTTTGCCTGGCACCGGCAAGGAACATCTCGCCCGCATAATTCATTACGGCGGACCACTGAAGGCAGGCTGGTTTGTCCCCCTGGAGTGTGAGCAACTGGATGCCGATGAAATGGACCGAGTGGTCAGCCGCTTGATTGAGGTCCACCTGGCCGGAGTCGCGCCGGGCGTCCGGCCTCAACCCGGCACGATCTATCTAGCTGAGGTGGAACTGTTACCGCGCGATTTGCAGGAAAAACTGGCTACTGCGTTGAAGAATACGCAATCCACAGCGAACCCCGGCTTGCGGGTCATCTCATCGGCGAAGCGGCCCTTCTTCGCTGCCGTTGCGGCCGGTATTCTGCGAGCGGATCTGGAGTCTCAGCTGACGACGTTGACGATTGAACTGCCGCCCCTCGCCGAACGCGGGGATGATTTGCCGCTGTTGGCGCAGCACTTTCTCGAAGAGCACAATCGCCGGCATCCCAAGCAGTTGACCGGTTTTGCCGCGGATGTCTGGCCGGTTTTTTCACGGTACAACTGGCCGGGAAATCTCGATGAGTTGCGGCGTGTGATTCAGGAGGCTTCGTCTGTCGCGACAGATATCACCGTGAAGCTGGCCGACTTGCCGTTCCGTTTTCGGACGGCCCTGCAGGCACAAGACACGCCGCCGCCCAATGCGATTCGACCTCTGCCCCTGGACGAGATGTTGACCCGGGTGGAAACGAACGCGATCCAGTTGGCGCTGGAGCGGAGTCGCTATAACAAGACGAAAGCAGCCGATCTGTTGGGCATCAACCGCGCACGGCTCTATCGCCGGATGGAACAACTGGGGATTGAGGATCGCGAGCCCGAGGCGGGGACGGAGCCGCAGTAAACGCACGGGAATGAATTGAGCCCGGCGGCGTAAGCCCCGGGGTGTTTGGGTTGGTCATCGCACAGGACTGGTTGAATTCCTAATCCCGGAGGGATTGCAGAG
>JAQGHS010000365.1 GCA_028291605.1 Planctomycetaceae bacterium
CGCTGTACCTGTCGTCAAAAATCCCGGGTGGATTCAGAATCCGATCGACGCCTTCATCGCCGCCGAGCACGACCGACGCGGCCTGACTCCCCGTCCCCCGGCCGAACGGTCGGTCTGGCTACGGCGCGTTTATTTAGATCTGATCGGACTACCCCCGACGCGCGTGCAACTCCAAGCGTTCTTAAAGGATGACTCGCCGGATGCGTTTGAAAAAGTGGTCGACGGGTTGCTCAATAGTCCGCAATATGGAGAGCGCTGGGGCCGGCATTGGATGGATGTCTGGCGTTACAGCGACTGGTACGGCAGTCGGGGAATCAACCAGATTCGTTATAGCCAGCGTCATATCTGGCGGTGGCGCGATTGGATTGTCGAGTCCCTCAATAAAGACCTCGGTTACGACCAGATGATCGTCGAGATGCTGGCCGGAGACGAATTTGCCCCGACCGATCCCGATATTGTGCGGGCCACGGGGTTCATGGGACGCAACTGGTACAAGTTCGATCGCAATGTGTGGATGTTCGATACGGTCGAGCACACGTCGCAAGCCTTCCTCGGGCTGACGTTGAAATGCTGCCGTTGTCACGATCACAAGTTCGATCCGATCTCGCAGGAAGACTACTACCGCTTCCGGGCCTTCTTCGAACCGCACGACGTCCGAACTGATCGCGTCTCGGCGTCATCCGAGACCGAACTGGATACTGCCGTCGCGGTGCCGAAAGAGGGACTCGCACGCATCTATGACAAAGATCTGGAAGTGAAGACGTTCGTCTTCCAGCGCGGCGATAACCGCTATCCGGATGAAAAACGCCTGATGCTGCCGGGAGTCCCCGGTGCCCTGGGCAACAACACGCTCGCCATTCAAACGGTCTCACTCCCTCCGGAAGCCTACTATCCGGCGTTAAACCCCGTGATCGCGGATGCTCTCGTAGCCCAGGCCCATGCCGATGTCGCCAAGAGCGAGGCCGATCTCGCCAAGGCCCTGGCGAGCGTAGTCACAGCGCAACAGAATGTGGTCGCGGCCCAGGAACGAGCCACCACCGATCCGGCCGGAGCCGTGCTATTCCACGATGATTTCAGCCAGCCGCGGCCCGACGTCTGGAAGCCATTGAATGGCGTATGGAAGTACGAAAACGGTCACGTCGTCGAAGAGACGGTCACCAATTTCGCCACGATGGTCTCGACGGTCAAGCTGCCGTCAGACATCAAGGTGCGGCTCAAGTATAAGGCTCTGCAACCAGCCGGACTGCGTTCGATTGGATTCAGTTTTGACTATATCGATGCGGGTAATTCGCAAGACGTTTACACGCACGTCAACGACGCCAGCCAGGGGATCCAGGCCTTTCATCGACAAGGCGGCCAGCAACATTACCCGGCGGCGGGCATCGTTAAGACCACCGATTTAATCCGCGTGGGCGAGGTCATCACAGTCGAACTGACCATCCGCGGCACACATCTGACGGCCTCCTTGAATGGCGAACCGAAGCTGACCTACACTCTCCCCATCGCACGCCGCGCCGGGACGTTTGCAATCTGGGCGCATGAGGGATCCGCCGAGTTCCACGAACTCGACATCCGGGCTCTGGTCCCCACCCTGGCCGATACTCAGCGCGAACACCGGCACTCAGTCAACGTAGCAGCCCTGGCCGAGAAAAAACGCCTCACGGCATTGTCCCAGATGGCCGCAGTTGCTGCCCGCATCCAGGCAGAGCGCGCGAAATTCACGACTCCACCGGCGGCGGAACTCCCGGCCCTCGCCATGGCAGCTAGCAAGGCCGAACGTACGGTGGCGGTCGCCATAGCGCAAGAGGTCTTGCTGCAAGCCGAACAAGCGGCGATCGTATTCAAACCTGCGGCCTGCACGGACTCCCCTCTCAAAGAACAGGTGGAGGCCGAGAAAAAACTCACCGCCGCACAGCAAGCTGTAACCGCTGCTCAACAGGCCGCCGAGCAACCCGACGGCAAGTACGCACCGCTAGGAGAACAGTTCCCGACGACCAGCACGGGCCGCCGCCTGGCACTGGCTCGCTGGATGGGCAGCCAGCAGAATCCGCGGACCGCCCGCATCGCCGTGAACCATGTGTGGCTCCGGCATTTCGGCCAGGCCATTGTCCCCTCGGTGTCCAATTTTGGATTAAACGGAGATCGCCCCTCGCATCCGGAATTGCTCGACTGGCTGGCCGTCGAACTGATGGAGCAGAGCTGGCACATGAAGCCGCTGCACCGCTTGATGGTCCTCTCGAATACTTACCGGATGTCCTCTAACGCCAGTGGTCCCACTGACCCCAACATCCAGATCGACAAACCGAACCGCTACCTGTGGCGAATGAACATCCACCGCATGGAAGCCGAGGTCGTCCGCGACAGTGTCCTCAGCGTGGCCGGCAGCCTCAACCTGCAGCGCGGCGGTCCCGAGATCCCCGACGACCAGGGCCAAACCAGCCTGCGCCGCAGCCTCTATTTCCGCTCGACGCCGAACGAAAAGATGAAGTTCCTGGAGGTCTTCGATCTCGCCGACCCCAACGCCTGCTACCGTCGCCGCGAGAGTGTCGTGCCCCACCAGGCCCTGGCCCTAATGAACAGCGCTCTGGCCCTGGATCAATCGCGACTCCTCGCCGGACAACTCAGCCAGGAAGTCGGCCCACAGAACGATCCGGCCATCAATCAGGCCTTCATTCAAGCGGCCTTCGAACAGATCCTGACGCAAACGCCAACCGCCGCAGAACAGGCCGCCTGTCAGCGATTCCTGCAGCAGAACACACAATTCGTCCAGACGGCGGACACTGCAGTCTTCCCCGCCGGAGGACAATCGCAACGTCTGCCGTCAGCGGCGCCTCATCAACGAGCCCGCGAGAACCTGGTGCATGTGTTGTTGAGTCACAATCTATTTGTGACGATTCGTTGAAGGTAGGGGTCGGGTCTGGGGTGATGAAAAACGAGTGCGGATCAAGTTAATTTCGAGCCCCAGTCGGTTGCGAAATTGTTACAGAAACCCATTGCGAGCGCTGACTTGTAGTCCCGGAGGGACGGCCGGATAAAGCCTGGGGCGCGAGCCCCAGGACTCGGCAAAAGAGAGATACCTTAGCCCCGGAGGGGCGACCCACGACCCTCGAACTACGAGGGGGTCGCCCTCCGGGGCTTGGATTTTCTCACACGCCACGACCTGGGGCTTACGCCCCAGGCTTTATCCGGTCGCCCCTCCCGGGGCTTAGGACACGCAACTCTAATCTTTGCTAAGCCACGCGAATCCAGAACATTTCATTTCGCGATCTCAACCTAATTGTTTTCGTTTTGATCAGTGTGGATTAGCGAAGATCAGTGTTCCCAAATTGCTTTGCCTTCATTTAACTGAATCCAGAGGTCGGGCGTTCCAACTTCAGAATTGGCCAGTGACCCGATGCGATGGTATCATCTCGACTGGTTCGCCAATTTTGAAATTGGTACACCCGACCCCCATAAAGCCATGCAACCGATTCGCGGGAGAAATTTCTATGATCAGGACGATCTTCCGAGCAGCTTGCGTGACGAGCTTTTCGTTGTTTCTGTGGATCTCTTGTCCTCAAAATGCCAACGCGAGTGCTCCGCGTCATGTCCCTGACGAAGAGCTTGCCGAGAGTCCGCTGATTGTTGTCGCCAAATGGAACGGTGCGGACTGGAAGAACAACAGCCTCGTTGAGGACAATGTTGTTACAGAATACGAAGTTGCAACCGAGATCGAGGTCAGCCGCGTCGTAAAGGGTAACATTGCTCCGGGGAAACTAACTATCCTTTTGGAATATGCCATTGGTTGGTCGACCAAGGATCCCCTGGTGATGAGTTACTCGTCGACACAACTTGCAGGAGACGCGGACGCGACGACAGACAATCTCTGGCTTCTCACAAAAAAACGCAGCCGCCTCGATTCGAAGGAATATTATCAGCTCAGCACTTACCGCGGCGTACAACCGCTGGCACTTGAGCCCTATTTTAAGGCCTTGCAGGGCAACGGGCTCGCCGGTCAAATTCCGCAACTCTTGCGATCTACCGATCGGATCGTCCAATTGCGCACGATGAAGGTGATCGCGGGTGGCGATTATCCATGGCCGTACGAATCGTGGCGGTACCAATCGCAGCGGGGTGACGAACCCAAGAAACTCCCGGTACGTCACAAAGAGCATGCAGGCTTGGTTCGGGCATTGGTCGATGAATCGACCGACAAGGACGTTCGTCAACTTGCCGCCGCCGTATTTGCTCATGCGGCAGGTGCGGCGTCCATCCCTTTTATGCGTACCAAACTGAACGATGATGATCCCGAAATCCGCGCCATCGCGGTAGGCACCCTGGCCCAGCAGAAGGACCTCGTCTCGGCTGATGCGATGGCGAAGGCCGTTAAGGGAGTGGACGAACCAAGAATTGCTTGCGAGCTGATCAAACGGCTTGCAGAGTGTTGCGATCTCTCGGCCGTGCCGGCGTTGATTGAGTTCCTCCAAAATGACAAAAACGCAGGACACATTGGCAATGACTGGATCGTCCCAGCAATCAGGTCACAAAATGCCCTCTTCAAGCTGACCGGCCATTGCTTTGCATTTGACGTCACGGCCAGTCGCGAGGCGTGGTCCACGGCCAAAGGCATCGCGGATTTAGATCAACGCAAAGCCCATTTGACTCGTACCATTCCGGGCGATCTGAACCCTTGGGCGACAAAATTGGTGATTGAGAACGACCGAACTTTCGTCGATGTGACCAATCGGACGGCCAAAGCTTTGACACTCGCCAAGAGGGCAACGGACATCACGGTCAGTTGGTCGGGCGGGGTTTCCGGGAGCGGCGGGTATGACGACACTCCCGAAACGAAATTTGTTACGGTGGACCCCGGAAAATCGTATCGCTTCAAAACCAATCGACTGCCGAGGGGCGTGGTAACAGATGGTGTCCCGTCGAACTCGTTAACCCTCGATCTCGCTTTCATGTCGAATGGAAATCAGGTCGGCGTCAAGGCCTGGATCGGAGTCCTGACTGTCAATGCGAGTGATCCCTGAGATTTTCGGTGAAACTGTTAGCGATGATTCATCCGCGATCAGGGGTCGGGCGTCTGCTAGCAACCATCCTCACTTGGCTGATTGCTTCTGCAGGAACTCGGCTACTGGCACATCGTTGATCTTTTCCAGCGTCTTGATGGATCGCAGGATGGTGACGTCGGCGGGTTGCTTGACGTCGCACCATAGGATCTTCAAGGGCATACCTTGGAGAGGTGACAGCTGCGTCGCCTTCGTATCCTGAATAAACAGGACGCCTAATGGCATGCCCTTTAACGGGGCTAAGTCTGTAACCTGTGTGCCGCTCATCGAGAGTCCGGTTAGCTTCATTCCGGCGAGCGGCGAGAGATCCGCGACCGGTACGCCCATCATCGAAATCGAATCGAGAGACATCCCTTTCAACGGAGCGAGATCGCTGACCTTCGTTCCCGAAAAGTGCAGGTATTTCAACGGCATGCCGCGTAGCGGTGAAAAGTCAGAGACCTGAGTTGAACTGCAGGCGAGACTGACCAGTTTCATTCCCGCCAGGGGAGTCAGATCGGTCACCGGAGTCACGGACAGACCGAGACTGCTCAGCGGCATCCCTTTCAACGGTGCCAGGTCGGAAATCGCGGTGAAGTCGCCGACCAATTGCGTCAATCCCATGCCCTGTAGCGGTGTGAGATCCGAGATCGCTGTGTTTTTGCAGTCCAAATACGTCAGCTTAAGCCCTTGCAGAGGCGACAAATCAGCCAGGGGACTCGCGGTACTGCTCCCGGCGCAGGTCAGCGATTTGAGCCCGGATAAGACTCGCACCGGCGCGATGTCGACGACATTGTCGGTGGCCAGTGACAGCCCTGTGACGGCGCCGCTTTCGATCGTTGGTGTGATCTTGCCATCAAAGCCGGGATTCAGGGCCACCAGTTTCTTACTGACCGCCTCCACCTGCTTGTCAGCGGGCAGGGCGGCGGTGTCTCGCATCCACGTCTGGAAGGAGGCGCTGGCCATTACCGACTTCGAAACGGCTGCCTGACTGGGGTTGGCAACTTCGGCCAGCACCTTATCGAGAGTTCCCAGGTCGGTGAAGTATTGCACGGCCTTCTTATTCGACCGGTCCAGTTTGAGGACCGCCTTCCAGGCATTGTTCTCGGCGAGTCGGTCGCTGGACTTATATGCTCTCGCAGCAATTCTTGTTAATTGTGCGACGGTCTCGTCACGCGCTTTGTCGAGTGCTCGCGCACGGTTGAAGTCGGCTTTGGCGACAGCCTCGGAGTGATTGCGAAAGATTTGCTTCAGCAGCTCCGCTTCGTCGGCGAAAACGGAATGGCTGCACAGGAGCACGCCGATGGCCCATCCCCACTTTGTTCGCACGCCCATGAAATGTTCCCCGATCGAATAATCTGCCCCAGCACCGGGGAGATCTATTTAGTGGATGTCTGCTTTTTCAAGAACTCCGCGGCCGGTTCGTCGTTGATCAATTCCAGGGTTTTGATCCCACGCAAAATCGCCACGTCCCCGGGGTGCTTGAGATCGCAAAAGATGCGAGTCAGCGGGAGGCCTTGCAAAGCCGACAATTGCGTCACCCGGGTGTTTTCACAGTACAGGACGTTCAACGGCAGGCCTTTTAACGGCGAGAGATCGGCCACCTGCGTGCCGTTGATGGACAGGCCTGTAATCTTCATCCCCACCAAGGGTGAGAGATCGGAGATGGGCGTATCCTTCATCGAGAGTGAAACGAGCGGCATGCCTTTGACCGGTGAGAGGTCCCGAATCTTGGTGTCGATGCAGTTCAAATGAGCGATGGGCATCCCCTTCAATGGCGACAGGTCGGTGACGGCGGAATCCCAGCAACCAAACGAAACCAACTTCATGCCCTTCAGCGGACTCAAATCAGACACCTTCGTTTTGGAGATCGCGACCGCGGTCAGCGGCATGCCTTTCACTGGGAAGAGATCCGAGATCCCGCTGAAGCTGCAATTCAGGTAGGTTAACTTCAGTCCCTGGACCGGAGACAGATCGGCCAGCGGACCGATGGCGCCATTGCCCGCACATGTCAGCGACTTCAGCCCGGTTAAGGCGCGAACGGGTGCCATTTCTCTGACTTGGTCACTCGCAAATGAGAACTCGGTCACGACGGCACTGGCAATGACCGGGGTCACCTTCCCATCGAACCCGGGATTTAACTCCACCAATTTCTGACTGACGGCCGCGACTTGCTTTTCGGCAGAGAGACCGGCGACTTCCTTGAGCCAACGTTGAAATGCGGGACTCGTCATGTCCGTCTTCGCCGGGGGTGACGGTTTTGTTGGCTCGACTACTTTCGCAGGTCGGTCGTTGCCTGTGGAGGGGATGTCGGCCAGCACCTTTTCCAAGATTCCGAGGTCAGTGAAATACTGGATCGCCTTTTTGTGGGACCGGTCCAGTTTGATGACCGCTTTCCAGGCATTGGTTTCCGCGAGGCGGTCGTTGGCTTTAAAAGCCCGGGCCGCCATGCGAATCAGTTGAGCGATCGCATCGTCGCGGGCTTTTTCGATCGCCCGAGTGTGAACTAACTCGGCGCGCGTGACGGCGTCGGAATGATTGCGAAAGGCGAGTTCAATCTGCGCCGCCTCATCAGCGAAAACGGCTGGACAACCCAGGCACGCAATGACGGAGGCAAGGCCGAGACTGGCTAAAAGGCGCATGTCAACTTTCCCGACTACGAGAGCAGTTCAACCCCACAGTTTATCGAGCAAACGTCGCTTCCATCGGGTTGCGCTCGCCCGATGCCACGAATTCCGTGCCTGTTAGCCTAATACAGAAGCTCAGAAGACGCCAGTGCCGGGTGAATGCCCAGTCAACGGGGCGAATCCGGGGCTTCTCGCCTCAATGGGGACAAGTTCGAGGGCGCCTATGGATTGCTGGATCGTTCCCGAACGGCAGCGCGTTCATGGCCTGAGGTGGACTCAGCGGCTCTGGAGATCCGGAACCGGCAGATTTCGCGGTATTTCGAGATTTGGTGGTGGGCGAAGGATGTTGTAGAAGGGATGGTATTTGTCCTTGGTCCTTGGGCAGTTGATTGGTGGTTGCGGCGTGTTCCTGGAGTTCGGGGATTGTGTTGATCATGGATGGAGATGTTGGGTGTGAGCGGAATGGCGCTAGCCACCGGTTCTGGAGCAGGACGTCCGGTCCGAAAGAACCGGCGGCTAGCGCCGTGCCGCTCAGGAGTGTGGCGGCAGTTTGAGCGCCAATGGGCACGCGGCCTTGATTGCGGCAGTATACATAAGATCAAAGAATGCAAAGAATGCGCGAGAATTTTACGTATTCGTAGGATGGCCGCCTCAGCCGTCGGATTTCTTCCTGAGGTCTCCAAATTACCCCCGAAAAATACGACGGCCGAGGCGGCCATCCTACGGCGCCTGACCGACAGTGGACGCAAGAACAAAGAATTCAATGAATGCGAGAAAATAGCACGTACGCGTTGGAATCGAACGGAAATTCAGACGCGGCACCTAAACGGTGGAGATTAAAGAAGATCGGGAATCGAACACAAAACGAGATAGTATACACTAGATCAAAGAATGCAAAGAATGCGCGAGAATCTCTTGTTCGTAGGATGGCCGCCCCGGCCGTCGTAGTTCTTCTTCGTGATGCATCCAGTTCTCCCCCCCAAAAAAGACGACGGCCGGGGCGGCCATCCTACGGCATCTGATTGACAGTGAACGGAAGAACAAATAATTCAAAGAATGCGCGGCAATTGTGTGTGCATGCTGGAATTGGTCTGAAATCGAGGCACGGCACCTAAACGGCTGAGAGCAAATAAGTTCGGGAATCAAACGCAAGACGAGACAGTATACACTAGATCAAAGAATTCAAAGAATGCGCGAGAATTTCACGTGTTCGCAGGATGGCCGCCTCGGCCGTCGGATTCTTCTTCGCGAGATCTCCGATCATCCCCCAAAAAGGCGACGGCCGGGGAGGCCATCCTACGGCGTCTTCTCGGTAGTAGACAACAGAACAAAGAATTCAAAGAGTTCGGAGAACTGGCAAGTGTGGTCATGGAATACATCCGACCTTCGGGGGGAAGTATCTAACCGACTGAGGGGAAAGAAGATCGGCCATTGCGTCCGGATTTAGCACGGTATACATTTAGCCAAACGCGTACAGAGCACAGGAATTCGCAAGCTTCTTGTTGGGTGGCCGTAGCGCGATCGCGTTAAGCGGCCCTGTCGCGCCAGACTCATTTTCTCTGCAGAGGGGCCATGCAAAAATATCTCATGCATCCGCAGGTCGTGTTTACGGT
Source organism: Planctomycetaceae bacterium (assembly GCA_028291605.1). Classification (GTDB taxonomy): domain Bacteria; phylum Planctomycetota; class Planctomycetia; order Planctomycetales; family Planctomycetaceae; genus JAKFVC01. Next base: position 9,274 of record JAQGHS010000365.1, read on the forward strand.
GTATTTGCTGGTGGTGATCGCTGCCATGACGGGCTTACTTTCACTCTCCGAAGTTTCGATTGTCACCACGGCAAATGAGGTGATCTACACTTTCCCGCTCTACGTGACATTGGGTTACGGTGCTCTCGGACTGCTCTCTACGGTGGTTGTCCCTTGGTTAATCCGCAACGATCCCCAGATTCCGCATTTTCCGATGATTGGCCGTTATCTGCTCCTGCTCCTGCTGGCATCCTGGGGAATGACCCTGTTGAAGGCCGGGTCTTCATTTCGCGTCGGGCAGCAGAGCTTTCAACATCACGATCCGATTTCCGCGGTCCTGAGCCTGAAGCATCAATACAATTATGCCCAGTTACAAACCATTTCCTTGGTCCATAGTAATAAAAGTTCTAACCTCGTGATGCGAATCAAGGGCCAGCCAGAGCCTGAGAGCTTCAGGACGGACGGCTTGGTCCTGGCGGGTCTGGCAGAATTGAAGAAGCAGGCGACTGCCCAGGGAGTTACCTGTGCCTTCTAACCAACGACAGTCGTGCTCGCAAAGGGAACCATGATGCTTCGCCAACTGGCAATTCTGATGAGTCTGTTTCTGGGGAGTTTTGCCATCGCCGCCGAACCTTTGCCGGTCGAAATCATCGGACACCGCGGTGCGTCGTGGGAGGCTCCGGAGAATACCGTGTCGGCTCTCAAGCTCGCCTGGGAGCAGGGTGCGGATGGGGCGGAGTTCGATATCTATCTCACGCAGGACGGCAAGATCGTCGCCTGTCATGACAAGGATACGAAGCGGACCGCGGGCGTCAGCAAACTCATCGCGGAAACATCGCTAGAAGAACTTCGCAAGCTGGATGTCGGCACGTGGAAGAATGCGAAGTTCGCCGGCGAACGGATCCCGACTTTGGAGGAGATGCTGGCCACGGTCCCGGCGGGGAAGAAGGTCTTTATCGAAATCAAATGTGGCCCAGAGATCGTCCCGGAACTCGATCGAGTGCTGAAGGCGACCGGCCTGAAGCCCTCGCAGACACCGGTGATCTGCTTCAATGCGGAGGTCGTCGCGGCGGTGAAGAAATTGCGACCCGATTTGCCCGCGTCCTGGCTGGTCAGTTTGAAAGAGGAGACGACCGCCGACGGCCTGATTGCCAAGGTGCGAGAGATTGGTGCGGATGGGCTCGATCTTTCGGCGAACTCGAAATTGGATCAGGAGTTCGCGGCCAAGATTCGAGGGGCTGGGTTGCGACTGGATGTCTGGACGGTGAATGATCCGACCGTCGCCCGGCGGATGGTCCAGATTGGCGTCCAGGGGATCACGACCGATCGCCCGGGTTGGCTGAGGGAGCAGTTGGTAAAGCCCAAGTAACAAGACAGAACCCGAAGTCTTGGCGACTTCGGCTACGGTGGGGTTGGTCAATCAGGTCCAGCTCATGATGGCGCTCTTTGAAAATTGATGCGGAATGCAAGACGGACAATAATGTCCGCAGTCGCCCATCTCGCGATCAATGTCAGTCTCTCGGCATCAGGTGTCATCTTTTCCCCAACGGGGGAAGTCCACTCGACCCCCATGGCCACCAGACTGCCCATTTAAACATTTAGACAATCGCCGAACGCCGGAACAATCATAAAACTTGACCCAGGAGGAAATATCCTCAAGGTTCACCCAGCTTATCCCGATCATACCCCATGAGATTCTGTGCGCAACGGGACTGGGCAGTAACAAGTACCAGTCCGCGTGAGTCTGCGCCAGGCCAAGAATCGATGTGGTTGAGGGCTGGTATGAACTTCGTCAAGCAGCAACCTGTGAGGCGTCTGGCTACGGTCGGGCTAGGTCTCTGGTTGCTCACGTCTGGCTGTGCCTTCCAGAAGGGGGGCCGTCTCGGCAACCTGGTGGAGAGGCCACCGGCCATGCAAGGCGTGGAAGCTCCCCCTGAGCCAGCCATGGCGGAAACTCAGCCGGTTGCCGCCACCGCGGAAGCGGCAGCAGCGGTCGCTCCGGTCGCCATGACAGCCGCAGCCGTGCCCGCTCCCCCTTCGACCCCGACGCTCGCCACAACTGAGACTCCCCTGGTATTGGGCGACGAGACGAAATCGTTTGCGTCGACGGTCGTGTTAGCTCAAGCGGAAGTCCCGAAGCTCGTTCCCGGACCCGAACTGAAGCTGTCACCGGCGGCTCTCGGTACTGTCCCCAAGGCCGAGGAAAAGGTCGCGGGGCTGCCACCGAAGCCTGAAGTCGATCCCGCGGACGCCATCCCGATCACGTTGCATATGGACGACTTGGACGTCCGCAAGGCGCTCGAGATGCTCAGTCGTGAGAGTACCTTGAACGTGCTGGTCTCACCGGGAGTGACGGGTAAGGTCACTGCCGATCTGAAGAACGTCACTTACGAACAGGCGCTGCAGGCGATCCTCAAGTTGTGCGACCTTTCGGCCCGTCGTGAAGGCAGCATCATCTATGTCTACACGAATGAAGAAATCAGCAAGCAGAATAATATCGGGAACGACGGCAAGCAGGTCACCCGCGTGTATCGGTTGAACTATGTCCGCAGTGCGGATATCGCCACGATGATCCAGCCGTTCCTCAGCCAGGATGGCAAGCTGTCCCAGACGCCCCCGAGTAGCGTGGGGATTTCTGAAGGTGGAGCAGCCGGTGGTGGCGGAACCAGCGGTGGCAGTTCGGGTGGATCCGGCGGATCCTCTGGTGGATCGGGCGGCGGTTCTGGCGGTTCCAGCGGGGGGGGCTCGGGTGGATCTGGCGGATCTGGTGGCGGCATGGCCGGTGCTCTCGCCGGTGCCCTGGGTGGCGGCGGTGGCGGTGGCCAGAGTTCGGGTAGTGGCGGAGGGGGCGGCGGTTCCGACGGCGGGACGGGCGGCGATGCCATGGCGGGCGGCGACTTCGTCGTCATCCAAGATACGGAAGCTGTGCTGCAGACAATCGACCGGCTGATTAGTCAACTCGACGTTCAACCCATCCAGGTCCTCATTGAAGCCGTCATCATGACGGTCACGCGTACCAGTTCGCAGGACCTGGGTATCAACTACGCGGTGCTGGATGGAGCAGGCAGGAACCTGGTCGCGGTCGGCAGTGGTGCAGCGATTAATGCGGCGGCGGGCTTTGACCCGTCTCAGGTGCTGGCGGCCGGCAGTCCCTTGAAAACACTCGGAACGACGCTGGTCAGTCAGGGTGGAAAACTGGCCGGTGATTCCGCTAGCGGATTTGCTCAAAACAGCCAGGGGATCAAGTTCGGCTTCGTGGACAACAATCTGACGGGCTTCATTCGAGCCCTGGAGCAGATCGGTGAAACAGATATTCTGGCCAGCCCGCGGCTGTTGGTCTTGAACAAGCAACGTGCCGAACTGCAGCTCGGTGACCGATTGGGCTTCAGGACCTTGACGCAAACTCAAACCAGTACCGTCCAGAAGGTGGAATTCCTCAACGTCGGAACTCAACTGTTCTTGCGGCCGTTCATTTCCAGTGACGGTATGGTTCGCATGGAGATTCACCCGGAACGGAGCGAAGGCTCGATCGTCGACAATATTCCGCAGACTAGAACATCACAGTTGACCACTAACGTTATGGTTCCGGACGGCTCGACGATTGTCATCGGCGGTCTGATGGAAACGGTGGCCAACAAAACGACGTCGGGGATCCCGGGATTGGGGCGGCTGCCGTGGATCGGGACCTTGTTCCGAGACCGCAGCATGTCGACCTCGAAGAAGGAACTGATCGTTCTGCTGACACCACGGATCTGGAAACAGAACAGCGAAATGCTGCCGGTCTGCCCGCCTCCCTCGAGCCTGCTGATCCCGACCACGGACCAGCCTTATCAGCAGTACCAGCAGTACCCGAGTCCGACGCCTGCGACGGCACCGACATCGACTCCCTATCCTGATCCGAACGTCAAGTAAGGTGATCCCGTGGCAGACGCTGCTAGCGTCTGTTTGACGAATATAAGCTCGAAGCGCAAGCGAGTGCATTTCCCCCGATCGTATAGGCGGCATGCACTCGCTTGCGCTTCGAGCTTGTATTTTCGGCCACTTGGTGGCCGCCAAGGGTTCCGACGCTGGCAGCGTCGGCCACGGGGGAAGCCCTCATTCCTGTTCTAACCGGCATAGAGCGTATCATCGCCAAATTCGTCCAGCCGATGATGCCCAAAAGCAGCACGCGCCGTTTGACTCCCCGAAATCTCGACGTAAAGAGATCTACGGGTAGATGAGTCATTCTTTTCGCGACCGGTAGAGTCTCGTCAGTTTGACGTTCCCGCCGGGACCGGCAATCGAAAGACGCAGAGGCCATTCTTGATTCCTTACGACCTGCCTCCGTATTTCATGCTGTCGTGGATGTTTCTCTACGGCGCCGTGATTGGCAGCTTCCTCACCGTCTGTGTGCACCGCTTGCCCATGCACGGTGGGATCTTCGCCGCCTGGCGGTCGCTCGTCGACAATGCGTCCCATTGCGATCGTTGCCAGCAGAAGCTATTGGCACGCGACAACATTCCGATCTTCGGCTGGTTGCTACTCGGAGGCCGCTGCCGGTTCTGTAAGACGAGTATTCCTGTCAAATACCCACTGATCGAACTGGCAAACGGGTTGCTCTTCGCCCTGCTGTATGCCATGGAAGTTCCGCTGAACTACTGGAACCCGCTGTCTGAGAGTTGCCTCAGCAGCACACTGTCACCGTCAACGTTTGACAATGTCTGGGGACTGTCCCCCCTGGTCATCATCAATTGCAGGTACTTTTATCATCTCGTCCTGCTCGAGACCCTGTTTGTGGCGTCGATGATTGACTGGGACATCCGCACGATCCCGTTGTCGGTGACGTTACCGGCCATGCTGGCAGGTGTCACAGGCGCTGCCGCCTTCGGCCAGTTCTGGCTTGTTCCAGTCTGGTTTCAGGACGTCAGTCTGGCCGCATCACTCTCGCTGTCATCTCCAACCACATGGACCTGGAGTGGACTCTTGCTGGAGGTCCCCGCCTGGATCGGCAAACATCCTCATTGGCATGGTCTCGCCGTCAGCCTGATGGGAATTGCAGTCGGTGCGGGACTCGGCTGGTCGATCCTGGTCGTCGGCAAGAAGTTACTCGGGCGCGATGTCTTGCGATTCGGCGACGTCATGCTGCTGGCCACCATCGGAAGTTTTGTCGGTTGGCAGCCAATCGCGATCGTGATTCTCTTCATGGCACCGCTGGTGACGTTTTGTGCGACATCCATCAAACGCAGGTTGTCGGCAGACGAACGAGTTCAATACGAAAGCTGCCTGTCGACATCTGCCGTCTTGGTCTTATTAAGTTGGCGTTGGATCTGGCCTGATCTCGAGCAATGCTTTTCCATGGGGCCGGTATTGATGGTTCTGGCGCTCGCTGTCATGGCAGCCTGTTTACCAGCCATCACCTGGATTCAATATCTCAGGCAACGGTCAGAGGCTCGCAATGCGGCGGGGAGCTGCGTGTAACTCACTTTAAGAGTCCAGCAAGCCCTGACGGAGCACATGCCCTTTAGGGCTTAGTGTTTCTTTGGGGATTCTCTGAGTTGCCGCGTCGCGACTGGACCGCGCTGTACCAACCTCTATACTTAGTGTAATTGCACTAAGTGCACGCCCGCAGAACGACTGATTCTGGCAAGCCCGGCGGCGTAAGCCCCGGGATTCTTTATCCGACATCCGAAGGCGGCTGCAACAGAAGAATCCGGGGGCTTACGCCGCCCGGCTCGCCTGGGTATTTTCTTTTGCACATCGACATAGTAACTGCGGTCCTACAATCTTTAGGCAGCAAATCCAGATTCGTCTCGGAGTTGCAAAAAATGAACGTGACTCTAAACACTCGGCTCGTACTGTGCGAAATGCACGTATCTTCGCCTGAATGTTGTGCTTAAACGGGCCGTGGTTCGCCTCCCCGGCAAATAAACTTTCCAAAAGATGCAAAAATACAACGGGAGGAATTTGACTCGGCTTTTTTTTGACCTAGATATTAGTGACTTCAGTTGAGCAGTTTCGGGCAGGGTCAGTCCTCACAACGATTAACACGAGGGCTCGACAAAGGCAAACCGATCGTGAGGTCGGGGCGCAAAGCTATGAGTCTCATATGAAATGAGATCGTCAAGCTACCGAAGGCAACCAATTGAAAGTCTGACCGTTGCGGGCCAGAAGCAGTCAGCATTCACAGACCAGATCGAGATCTGGTCAACGCTGACCCTGACGCGACTAATCAGACAGAGATGCGTGGGGTGTACCCTGCATCTTATTGGTCAAGATGTTATACGTTGCATCCATATGATGCGGAAAACAGGAACAAACCATGTTGACTCAGTCCACGACCGCCCCCCAGACCATCTCCGCCAAAGTTCGCCGAGGATTTACGCTCGTCGAATTGGCCGTCGTCATCGTGATCATCGGTGTGCTGGCCGCCTTCGGCGTGCCCCGGTTCATCAAGTCAGTGGAACGTTCGAAAGCTGCGGAAGCCTTCGCTTACACCGCTGCGGTCCGGTCGGCCCAGGAACGCTATCACGCTCGTGAAGGCACCTACGCCACGCTCGTCACCGATCTCGACATCAAGTTCTCGCTGCCGAAGTACTTCACCGTCGGCACCATCGCCGCTGGCACCACCGGTTCGCTGCAAGATTCTTGGACGCTGACCCTGACTCGTACGGGTGCTTCGGCCGGTTACGGTGAATACACCATTACCTTCACCGAAGACGGATTCGATGCAACCAACAGTACGATTGCCGCGATTCCCGATATCAATCCGATGGGCACATAGTCCAGCGTGAATCTCTTGGGTAACTCAGCCCGGCTGCTCAATGCAGCCGGGCTGCCACCCAGATCTTCAACCGTCTCGATTTTCCGGATCTGACTCGGAAGCTTCAAGACGGCAATCGAACGAGGATCGTCAACTATTACGAACGACAACGGGCGGCCAGACTTTGTGGCTGTCCGTTTTTTTATGGGACTGCTTAATGTTTTAGTTGCAACTGCCGGGAGTACAAAATGGGCCATACAAATCTCGCCGGTGTCATCCTGATTGTGGGTGGTGCCGCTTTCACGGGAGCACTGTTGGGTTGGGAAGTCGGGCCAATCAGGCTCGAAATGTCACAGGATCAATCATCAACTATGGCCGCTGCGGCTGGTGGTATCCTCGCATTAGTCGGTTGTGCGTTTGCGATGGAGCGATCAGAAGCAAATGCCAGAAGCCAGGCGGCTTTTCTCCGTTTGAAGCGGACACTGTTTCGCAGTCTGGAAGTCCCTGACTCATCCGTGCCGCATTTGCAGCCGGTGGCTATGAATTCGACACTGGCTTCACGGTCTGCAGCGGACACCAGGCCGCTGACCGGTTGGACCGGGAGCCAAACATGCCGTTGAAGTCGTTACTCGCGAAAATTGCCGTTCGGAAGGCGATTGGCGTGTACGTCAGCGATAAAGAAGTTGTGATCAGTAAGGTGGTCGCGACAACGTTGGGGCCGGTCGAAGTCGCCCAACTGCGTGAGTCCTACACCCCTGACCAACTCGGCAACGTCCTGAATCGCCTGTTGACGCCGTTGCAGAGCCGCTGGAAACGGTTCCCGTTGAATGTCGCCGTCGGGCTTTCCGGACAGCGCGTGTTCTATTCGACCAGACCCGTCAAGTCGACCAATGCCGAAGCATCACCGGAGATGCTGTTGCACGAAGTGTTGCAATCAGCCAGCATTTCCGTGGATGACATGGCGCTGGACGTCGTGAAGTCCCGGCCCGATAAACGGCCGGTGGCGAGCATCGTGTCCTGCCGTCGTAAGTACCTGTCGGGGTTGCTGACCGCATTCGGCACCGCACGTGTGAATCCCTTCCGAGCCGAGCCGGCCCCCTGCGCACTACTGCGCGTCGCCGCACTTCGAAACCGGATTCCCCGCAAAGCGAAAACCATAGTCCGGATGTTCCTGCGCGCCGACCAGGGGTTGGCCGTCTTGTCGGTCGGTAACGTCCCGTTTGTATGGCGCTATTTCAGCCTGCCCGCAGGGAACGAAGCCACTGCGATCCTGTCCGTGACCCGCACGCTACAGACACTCAGCAAACCCTGCGGCCACGAAAGCCCGATTGACGTCATCATTACGCATGGCCGTCCAGACCTGCGCGAGGTCATTGAATCGGAGCAATTGCAGGACGGCCTCGGAATACCGACAACCTGGGTCGAAGGGCCCACCCTGGATGAATCCGCGGTGGCTTTCGGCCTGGCCCTGGGCTGCCTGACTGAAGGGACTGAATCATTTGATCTGGCGCGATCTCTCCGACCACGGCGTTCACTATGGGAATTGTTTCCCTGGGGGGAGGTGGCATTGCAGACCGCGCTCATTATCTGCATGGCCTTATTTCTGGCAAACCGTTCCGGCCATCTTGACAAGGCATACAGCGTTGTCAGTAAATCGCTGGGCGAACACGTCTGGTTACATTCGCTTGATGAGCAAGATCTGGAAAAGGAAAAGAAAGATCTGGAACAGAAGGTCGATGCCGTCCGCAAGTTCCTCAGCACGCGAATCGTGTGGACTTCTTATGCCCGCGATATTCCGACGCGGTTGCCGAAGCTGACCACGATTAACGGTATCGAAGGCCTGTGCGACCTGGAGGTCAGCGGCAAGAAGAAGGACGGTGGTATTAAACAAAAGAAATCGTTTGTTCTGCGCCTGTCGGCTCCAATGACCAAGGAGGGCAAGATGCCGAAAGAGATCGACGATTTTATGAATTCGTTGCGCGAGCATCCGTTACTCAAACGTGATTTTCCGACGGTCGAACTGAGAGAAGTGGTCCGATTCCAACCGTTCGTTAACTCACCACCCACTGCGAGTTTTACCGTAATTTGCATGCCCAAAGCCGAAAAAGCGGCGCCGAAACCAGAAGCGGAAGCCGCGCATTAAAACCATAGAGAAGAAGTCGCAAGACTTCTTGAGAGCGAAACGACGAACGCAAGAATTCTTATGAATTCTTTTACATAGATTGTTCAGGACACTGTTACATGCCTCCCCACGCTGAAGATCTCGACACGCCAGTCCCGCTGAAGGCGAAGCTGCTCGAGCATTTATATAACCCGAACAAGCTGCGCGCGATCGTCACCGGATTGATGTTGGCCATCGGCTATGTCGGAGTCTACATGCCTCTCAGCAGTGGCATGGAAACTACCAGTCGTAAACTGACCAAAGAGCGCAAGCGATTGGAACTGGGCTGCGAAGTCGAGCAATTGCGAGTTCAGTTCAACCGCTTCAAGAATCGCATCCCCAAGAAACGCGATGCCAACGAATGGGTCCCGTATGTCCTGGACGGAGTGCGTCAGTATCCGTTGACGCTGTTGAAATGGAATGCGGACGAATTGCGAGATATTGGCCCCTACAAAGTGGTCGTACTGCGATTGGAACTGGAAGGAACCTTCGAAGGTATGGACTCCATGCTCGATTGGCTGGAGACCAATGAACGTCTGATTCGAGTCGACACCATGAAGCTCGCCCCACAACGCGCGGGCAGCGGCAAACTGGTGATGCAACTCGTGGTACTGGGGGTCATGGGTTAATCATGGCAATGTCAATCAACAAAATGGCGCCGTCGGCGATCGTCATCGCGGCTGTCGGATACTGCTGTTGGCCTTATCTGGACCAGCCGGAAATGCGTCCCGCTGTCAGCAAGGAAGTTAGCAAATCACACGAGATTCCCCTGGAACTGCTGGCCCCGAACGTCGGCTCATCCCAGACGCGAGATCCCTTCGATCTGAAGGCCAAGCAGGGTAAGTCTGCCGACGGTAGTTCTTTGGCGGCCAAGAAAGGCGGGGCCAAGTCTGCAGATGGGACTGCGAAATCTGCAGATCCGGAATCCCCTATCGCCATCGCAGCCCGCGAAGCTGCAGCCCGCAAAGCCGCGGCCGAAAAGGCAGCCCAGGAACTTCGAGACGCTCTGAAAGGCCTGGTCTTGAATGGGACCTATGTCAGCAGCAAACGGAGCGTCGCTGTGATCTGCGGCCAGCTTTATGCCGAGGGCCAATCCGTGCGCCCTGTCGATGGCAAAGCGAAGTCATTTGTCGTTTCTAAAATTAGCCAGCATAAGGTGCTGCTCAAACTGGATGCTCAGACTGCAGAACTGAGTTATCTCAACCCGCCTGCCAAATCCGAAAAGGACAAAGAAAAAGAAAAACTCGCCCCGGCTGCTCGCCAGGCAGTGGCTCCGATTCAACCGCCGGCATAGTTGTTCATTCCGGAACGGTGCGGGCTGAACTTCAGATCTGACAGTAGTCTCCTGCGCGCTGATGCCGGCCGGAATGCCTATAGCAAATTCGCGGCCCAAAAGGCGGATCGACTCTGGCGCTCGAGCTTCGGGAGACCAGAAGGTCTGCCACCACGCTTGTCGATCGTAACGGATTTTCCGTACGAACCGATGTGATGCATTTGTGACTCCAGAATCCCCCAACTATTTGCTGTTCGGGCCCCTGTTCCCAGACCCGGAAAGTAGAGTCAAGCAGAGGCTTTACATCCTCTGCTGTCATTAATCACCCGTTTGACCGCGGGAAGTCATATTGAGTAAGTCGCATTCTCGGCTATGTCGAGAATCGCCATCCCTGAGTCACGTTATGAATCACGCCGCCGAAATCAGCAGCTTGCAGCCCTTGCTTCTACAGCTTCTCCAGGGGAGAAACCTGTTAGACGCCAAGAAGCTGGACGCGCTGCGCAAGGCACAAGCCAAAGATTCGGCTCCGCTCGAGCAGCTACTCGTCAAGCTCGAACTGGTCGACGACAGGGACATTGCGTCCGCATACTCCGAATACCTGGCGACGCCGCTATTTGATCCTCCCTCGGACGTCGTCGAACTAAATAAAGATCTCGCGCGCCTGCTGCCCGAGAAACTCTGCCGGGACCAGATGCTGGTGCCGGTGGAGATCCAGGACGGAACGTTGGACGTGGCATTCATCACACCGGATGCAATGCTGATCGCCGATGAGCTGCAGTTGCTGACCGGCTTGAACATCCGGCCGGTAATTGCTCCGATCTCGGTGGTCGAGCGTTTGCTGGAAGTCCTGTATCGCAATAGTGGCGGCACCGCAGAATTCTCCGGAGCACCCGAAAGCTTTGGCGAGGCCAGTGAACCTGAACAGGAAAAGGATCAGGGAAATGAGAGCGGTGACGACGAGATCCTGAATCTCGATCAAGCGCCACCGCCTGGCCAGAACGGCAAGATCATCCGCATGGTCAATCAAATCCTGGAACAAGCTCTGCGCACCGGGGCCAGCGATATCCATCTCGAACCATTCGAAGACGAATGCAAGATTCGCCTGCGTATTGACGGCTCGTTGCAGGAACTCGTACCGCCATCGCGCTCCTTGTTCATTCCGATCGTCTCACGCTTCAAAATCCTGGCCAAGATGGATATTGCCGAAAAGCGCATGCCGCAGGACGGTGCCATCGCTCTGCGAACCGGTGAAAAACGTATCGATCTGCGCGTGAATACTGTCCCCACCGTTTACGGTGAGAAAATGGTCATGCGTATTCTCGACAAGGGTGCGATTCCGATCGAGCTGACCGGATTGGGATTCGACGAACGGCAATCCACGGATCTCATCGAATCGATCAAGATGCCGCACGGTCTGATGCTCGTAACAGGACCAACCGGTAGCGGTAAGAGTACCACGCTGTATGCGTGTTTGAATCTGTTGAACGAACCCGATACGAATATCTGTACGGTCGAAGATCCCGTTGAATATAAGTTTAAGGGGATGAACCAGGTCCAGGTGAAGTCGCAGGTCGGGCTGACTTTTGCCAGCGCCCTGCGCGCCTTCTTGCGACAAGACCCCGATATCATCATGGTCGGTGAAGTCCGCGATCAGGAAACGGCCCAGATTTGTCTGAAGGCCGCGCTGACGGGCCACTTCGTGCTCTCCACAATTCACACGAACGATGCCCTGTCGGCGGTCAGTCGCTTGCAGGACATGGGCGTGGAACCATTCCTGCTGGCCTCGACGCTGCGCGTTCTGGAAGCCCAACGTCTGATCCGGCGGCTCTGCAAAGATTGCAAGACCCCCTACGACATTGACGCCGACACGGCCACACGCAACGGTCTGGAACCAGGCACAAAGCTGTTCAAACCCAAGGGCTGCAACACTTGCCGTGGATCAGGCTACAAAGGGCGACTGGGCGTATTCGAAGTCATCCGCATCACGGCCAAGATGGGCAACTTGATTCAAGCGCGAGCACCATTGCCGAAACTAAGGGAGTCTGCTCGCGAACAAGGGATGAAACTGCTGGCTGATAACGCCCTGGACAAAGTACGAATGGGACTGACTAGCTTAGAAGAAGCACTCACCGTCTGCATGGCGGAAGAATAACGTGTATTGAGTTGTAGCCACGCTCGCCAGAGCGTGGGGAATATTGAGATCCAGTCCACGCTCTGGCGAGCGTGGCTACAGCAGGATGGAAGAACAACACTTGACTGCCGACGCTAGCAGCGTCGGCCACGGTGCCGGAATTGTTAGTGGAAGCGAAAGCGAATTATGGCATTTGAAGACTGGTTCATCGCGCGGGCTCGAGTATCGAGCAAACCTCATAAGAAGGTTACGATGGA
>JAQGHS010000403.1 GCA_028291605.1 Planctomycetaceae bacterium
TCCGGCGTAAGCCGGATGGTTGTTAGAGACTTTCGGTGACATTCAGGTGGATTCAAATCCTGTGATTCGTCTTGGTCGCACGTTTGAGTGACGCGAGATGGTTTAGTCATGTCGCTTACAACCATCCGGCTTACGCCGGACGCTCGCCTCAGAAGAGGGACGTCAATTCAAACTGAATGGCGGGGGAAAGTCGCGGTCGGATTCGACGGGCTGACTGGCGAGCGATTTCTCGATTAATTGCAGCAGTAATCGGCTCCGGCGATCGACGTTGAACTCGGACAACAGCCGTTGGGCGTCCGACGGTTCCAGTGAGAGTGCATACGCAAACACGTCACACAAAATGCCGAGCGGGATCTCCGACTCGAAGACCTGGTGCAGTTCGTGTTCGACATCCAGCTTGGGAAACAGCTTGCGAAAGTTTTTGAGGACCTCGGCTCGCCGCTGATCTTCGGTGGAGATGTTTGCAATGGGCTCTTCGGCAAGTAACTCGACCGAGGCCCGCCGGTAGGGGTGGTCCAGCGGCAGCTCTTCAATGATGCTGGCGCGAGACAGGCCTTGGACGATCAGATTGTAGCGCCCGTCTTCGAGCTCGACATGGTGGGCAATCCGGCCGATGCAGATCACCGGATGAATCTCGGGGGTATCGGTCTCAGACAGTTCCCAGCCCGGTTTGATCTGGGCGAGGGCAATCAAACCGTCTCCCTCGAGGGCATCTTTCGTCATCGCCACATACCGTGGCTCGAAGATGTGCAACGGCAGCAAAACGTGCGGGAATAAGACCACATTGGGCAGAGGAAACAGGCGAACCTCGCCCGAAAAATCGTCCCCCAATCCCTGTGACATTTCAAACGGAGAGTCCATTATTCGTCCTGTCGTGTCGGCTGGATTGGTCCAGCGGCACGCAATCAAGTTGAGCCCGCAGTGATAGCTTACTCGATGTTCCCAATTATTCCGCATCAGCGGGCAGCGGAATTTTCGGGACGAGCTCATCTCGAATGATCAGATCCGGAGTATTGAAAGGATCCGCACAACTCAACAATTCGGCAAAACAGAGCTGATGATCGGCGAGCAGTTGATCGACATCAATCCCCATGCAACTGGGGCGATAGGCTTCCAGATATTTGCGGGAGGATTCGTAGAGTTTTCGGGCTCCGCCGTAGTTTTCGTTACCAAAATGAAACAGCGAAATCGAGAGTTGGATTAACCCTTGATAGAACTTTTTTTCGCCCCCCTGAGTCTCGGACCACAGTTCTTCCAGAACGTCATGGCACTCGAAGAACTCTTCCTCGTTGAACAGCCGCAGGCCTTCGAGGTACAGCTCGGGGTAGGGGGCACTCATTCACAATCCTGACAACGTAAGATGACTGGGGCCTGACTGGGATTCGTGTCATTAAAGTCCAGACGGGGCTGATTGTCGAGGGGTCCTTTGTCCTTGGTCAGTTGTCAGTTGCCAGTGGTCCTTTTGGGTTAAGGAGATCTGTCCTGCGGCGTTTACTCAAATCCCCACCCCTCCATTCTCAGATTGCAGCCGTCCCGCGGGCCCCGCTCTTCAGCCCCAATTCGCAATGGGCAACTGACAACTGACAACTGACCAAGGACCAAGGACATCTACTCAAACGTCCCATGCACAAACCAATGGCTAGTCAGGAGGCAACGAAAGATCCACAAGTGATGACCGTGATCGGTTTCGACTCGGTAATAGTCTCGTCGGATATCCGCTTCACGCCACCAGCCGGTTTCGATCCGTTCGGGCCCCCAGGCACGGACGATCTGAAATTGCTGGTCTGTCCACCAGATGCGATGAGGGATGCCGGCGGGGGCCGACGCCAGGACTCGTAGGGGTTCGGGAATCGCCAGCAATCGGAAGGGGCGGGTGCGAACCAGGGGGGCTTGCCACGCCTCTTCGATGGCCGGGGTTAGACTTACGGTACTCGCGCTCCAGGCGGGGTACTCGCACGCGTATTCAGGTTGGGCATCGGGCATGGGTTGAGGCCGCACCACCGACTGGCTGCCGAGCCGGCTGCTAAGTCGTTCGACAAAGTGTTGAAAAGCGACCGCTTCTTTTTGGCCCGGCTCCAGATCAAACAAGGTCGTCTGCCGGATCTTTAAAGGGGCCGTCTCAGAAACTTCCAGACGGACCGACGTCATCCCGTCTGTAAAGCAACGGGGGGCCGCTGGTGGGGAACGCCGGAAGGCGGCCTCGCGGCGATCCCATTCCAGGCGTAACAGGTCCCATAAGTGTTTTTGATCCAGGCTGGATTGCAGCAGTCGTAAGGTCAGCGTTAAGGCATCGACAGTTCCCCGTAAATCGCAGCGTAATTCACGAATTCCCGCCTGCCGGGGATTCAACTGAGCGAGGATTTTATTAAGTAATTCCTGGGCGACGAGCTCCAGTGTGCGGCGGTCCTTGATGGCCTCATCGAAGTTCCAGACGGCCGACAGGGGCTCTTGTAGCCGTTCGGGGGTGATGAGTTCATGGACGGTACCCCAGGCCTGGTCCAGGCGTCGCAGGAGCTCTTTGCCGAAGCGTGAGGGGAGGGTCGATCGCGGCAGTTTTTCCAGTTGACCGATGACACGGAGATCGAGCTTGTGGAGGGTTTCCAGGATGCGGGGGGAGAGTCTTAATCCGGCGACGGGCAGGGGACGCAAGGTGCTGGAATGCTGGCCGGCCGGAATGACCGCGACGGGGCGTTTGGCTTCCACTCCAAAGTGAGCCATCGCCCAGGCCGCCCCGACGGTATCCGCAATGGCGATGCGGGTGTGATACCGGCTGGCAGAGAAGTCGTTCCAGAGTTGCCGTGCCAGGGACTCTTCGCCCCCGAAATGACAGTCGCAGCCCGTGATATCCAGCAGCAATGAATCGGGAGTTTCAGACTCTTCCAAGGCCACGAGAGGACTGTAAGTTTGACACTGTAATGCCAGGACCTGCAATGCGGCGCGATCGGTTGCCGGTTCATAAAGCTCGGTGACCAAACCGGTTGCCGAGGAGACCTCACCCCGGACTCCAGTTGATAATCCCCGAGCTTCAGCCAAGGGCATGCCGGGGCGGACACCCCAGATCATGGCCAAGTCAGAGCAGGCAACGACAAACAACCCCCGCGGGGCCTCGACGAACAGGACGAGGGCCCGGTGGCTAAGCTCGGGTCGCAAGCCGACGCGGAGCTGGATCGGCCAGTTCGGGAACCACGCGCACAAGACCCGTCTCATCGTTACATTCCACTTCGACTCGTTCGCCACCCAATGCACCGCGGCAATAGGCCAATTCCAGACGCAGACGCCGGCCAGCCTCGACATCCGGCCGACCGGCAATCGGCTGCACCAGCCACCTCACATCGGCCCACGAGGCCTGCTTCAAAGCCTGCTCCGAGCGGAACAAGACCCCCTGGCCTCGTCCCACTTCCGCAGCCACCTTCCAACGTTGCAGCACCCGTTCTTGAGTGGGGCCGACCCAGTTCCAGGTCACGGCCACCCCCGGACAACGCAAGGCTTGCTCAAACGCCCAGGCGGCATCACGCGACGTCGCCGGCCGGATGAGCAGCAACCGCCCCTCGGGAATTCCCCATCCCCTGACCGCCGGCGGAAAAAAATCTCCGTGCGGATCGATCACCACCCAGTGGCCGCTGTGACTCAAAGCGGACGTGGAATTCAAAGCGGCCCGCACCCCGGCCAAGGCCAACGTCGCCGCACCGGCCCCCGCACTGGCCGTAAGCCACTCGATCATCCCTCCCTTGGGAATTCCCCCTTGAGGCAACAGCTTGTCCACGGCGAGAAACCCGGTGGAATTGACCTCGGGTGCCTCACCCGGCGCGATCTCCCCCCCAGAAATCTGCCGCAGTTGCCGTTTCAGCGATTGCAGCAAGTCGGCTCGGCGGGTGATGGCGATCATGGTGAACTCAGTTGTAGCCGCGTTTCGCCAGAACGCGGGCGAGTGACTGGCGGGGCCCGCACTCTGGCGAGATGCGGCTACTCTGGAAAGTCAGGCTACGGAATTGCGATTATTCCAACATTCGGCTGCCCGAACCCCTATTCTACAATTGACCATATGCATATATGGCATAATAATAGAAATATCATGATTTGAAATCGGTGGCAAGATGTGGCGAAGAGAATTGCAGTGAGGTAGAGAACCAATTATGTTGACGAGCCAGATGATGACGCAGACAACCCCCCATGCATTGATCGGTTCATTCACCGGCCCATACAGGAGTTAAGCCTACGTGGCCACGCCACAAAAACGTCCGGGACGGCCGCGCATCGCGGAGCTGACAGGGTCGCAACAGCGGACCTTGGCCGAAATTCAGCGGCTCATTGCGCGCCATAACCTGCCTCCCACGATGCAGGAGCTCGCAACAGCCATGGGGGTGAACTCGGCCAGTGCGTACGAACAAGTGAATCAACTGGTGCGCAAGGGCTATCTCAAACGCGAGCCGCGGAAGGCCCGGAACCTCGTGGTTTTGCGAACGGCCGCGGAAGAAGTCGCGGAGCTGGTGGAGGTTCCCATCATCGGAACGGTCGCTGCCGGACAGCCCATTCTGGCCGACGAGAACATTATCGGCCAGGCAATGATCGAAGGAGCCCTGGTCCGACGGGGCCGCTGTTTCGCCCTGAAGGTCGTGGGCGATAGCATGATCAAAGCCGGCATCAAGGCCGGAGATCTGGTCATCGTACGTCAGCAGCCCATTGCCGAAAACGGAGATATTGTGGTCGCCTTGCTGGACGGCGAGGCCACCGTGAAACGACTCTCCATCTGCGAAGAGGTCATTCAGCTCTGCCCGGAGAATCCCAAGTATCGGCCGATCTCAGTCGATGCCGATCAGGATTTTCGGATCCTGGGCAAAGTGGTGGGCGTGCGGCGATTACAGGCGGGCAATGATTCCGTAGGATAGGCATCCTGCCTGTCATCTTCATTTAAGGAAAGACAGGCTGGAAGCCTATCCTCACGACGAAGAATCCCGGGGCTTACGCCACCAGGCTCGCCTGACTTACGATTGAAGTGACGGTTACTTTTTTGTTTGCCAATCTTGAATCTCATCCAAGGGATACATCGGCCGGGGAATCCGCTTCCAGGTGAACCCGGTCAGATCGGACTGGGTCATCCCTGCAGCGTCCACACGAATCAATCCGCTTCTCCACTGGCTGAAGAACTGGAAGTTGCTGGCCGTCTTGACGACCACCATTTTGGCGTCGGCAATATCGAGTCCCAAGTGTGTGTAGAGTACGGGATGATTGATGGCAAATGTCCGTTGACTCAGCAACATGATGCGGATCTGCCCGACTTCCAACAGTGCCGCGCGGCCAATTTCGCAGGCTCCGCGCTCGGGCAATTCAACGGTCACTCCGAGAGAGAATGCAGAGACTCGTCCCGTGACCCGGACGGGCTGGCTGAAGACGTTATCCGCCTTTCCGCCGAGATCCAGCGTAATGTGCGCACCAATGTTAGCCGCGATCGCCACTTCGACCGCGGCCTCGTCGACGACCGGTACCAGGGCGATGCAGGGGATCTCCTGCCGCAGAAGCTCTCGCAAGATAATCGTACTGTCGCCCGGGGCTCCGCCATAAACCGAATCACCTGTGTCCGACAGAATAATCAGTCCTTTGTTAGCCGCTACCGCCTGACGAACCGCTTCCTGAACATCAACCCGTGCCGAGATCCAGAACTGCTCCCGGAGATCCCAGGCCTTGGCCGCCATTTCGTCAGCGAGTGACTCGGCCAGGGCTTGGTCATTGTTCGTGTGAACGACGACGGCCCAGCCTCCTTCAGCCACATCCAGCCAAGGCTGCATCGGGTAGGGCGAGACATCAATGACACCGGGCCGACGTTCCATCTCGCGAGCCAGATCGAACCATTCCTTCATGGGTCCCTGCGATGTCAGGAAGTGGTCCTGTGGCGTGATCATGGGAATCTTACGCCAGGCCACAGTCGGGTGGACCTTGCCCTGCAGCATGTCAAACATCACACGGGCCGTCTTGCGTCCTGTCGCAATCGGATCATGCGGTTGCGTCTCGTGTCCGATCAGCAGATCTGCACCATCGACCATCCGCTGGGTGATGTTCGCATGATGATCGAAACACACCGCGATGGGAATGTCATTACCGACGACCGCACGAATGGCGCTCAACACGTGCCCTTCGACATCATCTTCGTTGGCCGCAGCCGCCGCACCATGCAAGGCAAGATAGATCGCATCGACTGGAAGAGACTCTTTCAGGCCGGAAATTAACCGCTTGGTCAGGAAATCCAGCGCCTCGGCCGTAATAGTGCCGCCGGCACCTCCCCACGCCCTAACCAACGGCAACCACTCGATTGATTCCGGCTGCTCACTTGCGACTTGAAACAGTCCGCCAATCGGACCAACCCCTTGCATGCGCTCGATGATCTCGGGACCGAAGTACAAGCCGAGCGCTTCAAAGTCGGAAAGATCCGCAATCAGGGGAGTGAAGGAATCGGTCTCCTGTGCCACTTCTGCAACCGCAATTCGCACCGTGTGTCTCCAATGCCGAAGGTTGTCGATCAAGCGTCGCCTGTCTGTAGGATGGGCACTCCTGCCCGTCCGTATTAGAGCTTCCGCATCGGAAACAATCCAACGTAACGCCCAATGCCCAGCGGT
>JAQGHS010000417.1 GCA_028291605.1 Planctomycetaceae bacterium
GTTATGATCGCGGAGCGATCAACGACTATCTTTGAAATTCCACCCCCGGCTGATACGATTTCACCCTGACGAATGTATAAAGTCGTCAAATCTGGCTCGAAATCTTGCTCCGTAAGGCAACAGTGAGGAGAAAACATGCGACGAAGTGCGAGTTTGCTCAGTGTGGCGTTGTTGGTGCTGACCGGAAGTTTTTCCTATTCAGAAGATGCCAAGAAGGCGGACAATACGCCGCCGGAGGGATATGTTGCCCTGTTTAACGGCAAAGATCTGACCAACTGGAAGGGACTCGTGGCAGACCCTAAGAAACGTGCCGTGATGAAGCCAGAAGAACTGGCCAAGGCGCAGGCTACGGCCGACGAGAAAATGAAGGCGCACTGGGCGGTGAAGGACGGCGTGATCGTATTTGATGGCAAGGGGGACAACCTTTGCACTGTCAAAGACTATGGTGATTTTGATTTGTGGGTCGATTGGAAGATCGAAGCCAAGGGTGACAGCGGCATTTATCTGCGCGGATCACCTCAGGTTCAGATTTGGGACACCGCTCTGAAGGGCGGCGAAGTGGGCTCAGGCGGTCTGTACAACAACCAGAAGAACCCCAGCAAACCGTCGAAAGTGGCTGATAAGAAGGTCGGCGAATGGAACACATTCCACATCGTCATGATTGGTGAGAAAGTCACTATCCATCTGAATGGGGAACTGGTCGTCGACAACGTGACCCTGGAAAACTACTGGGAACGCGACAAGCCGATTTATGCGACCGGCGCGATCGAACTGCAAAACCACGGCAATACGTTGTACTTCAAGAATATCTACGTGAAGGACCTCACGAAGAAATAGTCAGTTGACGTTGAGATTCTAAATGGAATAAGTCCGTTGTCCGTTGGTTGTGGCTGATTTCGATCAGTCGCCAATGGACAGCGGACTTTTCTGTTTGTGGTCGGTTTGATTGGCAGTGAGGGCGAATTACGAAGAGTTTTTTTGCCACGGATTCACACGGATGAAACACGGATTGGATCATCGTTTGTTTGCGTCTTTGGACTATGACAATGTCGATGGATCGCTTCGTCCAGAATACGTAAGAACCTCGCATTTTTCTGCCTTAATCCGTGTTTCATCCGTTTGATTCCGTGGCTAAAAACTCTTCGTGAACTCACTTCTTGGACAACGCTTGAGCCAGAGCCTCAACTCCTACGCGGGGCATGCCGCAGGTTCCGTGCTCGCAGATGTAAGCCGTCGTCTGCCCTCCGCGTGATGGCTTTCCCTTGAGGAGCCCTAATTCCGCGGGCACCTCGGCATCGCTCATGCTTGGCGTGCGGATGGCCACGACCTTGTTGGGAATGAAGCTCTCCTGGATCGTTCGTAGCATCTCTGCGGATCCAGCGCCGGTGGCCGTGCCTTCGATCAGGGCAATCTCGAAAGTTGGACCAAGCCAGAAATCGAGCGCTGCCAGCGTTTGTCCGGCAGCGGAAGGATAGCGCTGAGCTACTGGCGATAACAGATTCAAAGTCCGTTCGGCGACCGTTTCGAAGTCGTTACGGCCCGTGAGTCGCCCCAATCGCAACAAGGCTGTCGCGGCCATGCTGTTGCCGCTCGGGGTGGCGTTGTCTTGAATATCTTTCTGGCGGGCGATCAATTCTTCGTGGTCGTGACTGGTGTAGAAGAAGCCTCCCGCGGCAGGATCTTCGAACTGAGCCCGCATCTGCTCGGCCAGACGTGTGGCGGCAGTGAGGTACTGCGAATCTTGAACCGCCTGGAAGACATCAATCAACCCGTCGATTGCACAGGCGTAGTCGTCGAGGTATCCGTTGAGTCGAGCCTTGCCGTCTTTGAAGGCATGCCACAGTCGGTCATCGGGTTGTTTCAAAGTGGTGAGGAGAAAGTCCGCGGCACGTTGGGCGGCCGCTGCGTATCGCGGCTCGGGCAGAACTTGCGCTGCCTGGGCGAAGGCCGAGAGCATCAGACCGTTCCAGCTTGTCAGGATCTTTTCGTCGCGTCCTGGCCAGATGCGCTGCGAACGGACGGAGAACAGTTTTTTGCGGCTTTGCGCAAGAAGTTCTTCGAGTTCCGATTCGGGCATGTTCAGAGCCAGAGCCGCCTGCGCGTGTGTCTGGCGGCGGTTGGGGATGTTAGTTTCTTCCCAGTTGCCATGCGTGCTCACGTCGTAACAAACACAAAATATGCGGCCCGCTTCGGGGCCCAGAATGGACAGAATTTCGGCTTCGCTCCAGACGAAGAATTTCCCTTCGACCCCTTCACTGTCGGCATCCTGCGTGCTGTAAAAGCCTCCATCAGGGTGAGTCATCTCGCGAATCACATAATCAAGTGTTTCGCGAACGACTCGCAGGTAATCAGGGTTGTGCGTGGCCTGCCAGGCTTCCAGGTAGAGCGGAACCAACAGGGCATTGTCATAGAGCATTTTCTCGAAGTGGGGCGCGAGCCAGCGGATGTCTGTGGAGTATCGATGAAAGCCACCCCCCAGATGATCATAGATGCCGCCGGCGGCCATCTTGTCGAGTGTCAGCGTCACGACAGCGAGCGCATCTTGATCGCCGAAGCGTTTCCAGGCGCGCAGAAGAACGCGCAGATCCATCGAGTGAGGAAACTTGGGAGCATCACCGAATCCCCCTTCGCGTCGGTCGGCTCGCTGGCAGAGCACGTTGGCCGCGTTGCGAATGAGATCGGCGGTCAGAGGGCTGGGGTCTCCCATGGGGATGGAATCCTCGACGATGGCCGCGGTCAGCCGTTCGGCACTTTCGTAGACATCCTGCCGGCGCTTCGACCAGGCTTCGTGTACTCCGAGAAGGACATCGGAAAAGCCCGGCATCCCACGCTGCGCCGCTGGGGGCCAGTACGTTCCGCCGAAGAACGGTTTCAATGTGGGAGATAAGAAGACTGACATCGGCCAGCCCCCCCGGCCCGTCATCAATTGGACCGCCGTCATGTAGATCTGGTCGAGGTCCGGGCGTTCTTCACGGTCAACTTTGATGTTGATGAAGTGCTGATTCATCAACGCTGCGATTTCCGGATTTTCGAAGCTCTCGTGTTCCATGACGTGGCACCAGTGGCAGGCACTGTAGCCGATCGACAGGAAGATCGGTTTGTCGAGCTTCCGCGACAACTCGAGAGCCTCGGGGCCCCACGGATACCAGTCGACCGGGTTGTAAGCGTGCTGCAGGAGATAGGGGCTCGTTTCCTGGCCGAGGCGATTCGGCTCGGTACGTCGGGGGGTGTCAGATGCAGACATGTTGATGTTCTTGTTGTTGCTGTAGCCCGACTC
>JAQGHS010000427.1 GCA_028291605.1 Planctomycetaceae bacterium
ACCGGCGGTACTGTGAATCAAGTGTCAGTTGGTCACATTGGTACGATCACAGCCGACGGAATCAACACGGTGATGATCTCGGCCGATCACATTCAACTGAGTGGGAACATCACGACGTCGAATGCTCCCGGTAATAACGTGACGATTAAGGGTGCGACGGAACTGGTTGTCGGAGTCACCGTGAATACGAACGGTGCCGCCAACGACGGAAATGTGTCATTCAGCGGTACTATTGACGGGGCTCAGGCATTGACGATTGACGCCGGTACTGGCGGCGATGTTTCATTGCTGGGCGTGGTTGGCGGTGTCACACCGTTGACCAGTCTGACGGTTGTCGGGTCGAACACAATTCGATCAGTGGGGGCGATCACTACGGGCGCCCAGGCATACACTTCCGATGCCGGATTCTCGATTGAAGGCAAGTTCCAGACGACGAATGCCAATGTGACATTCACCGCGGTCGCAGTCGTGGCCGATGTCACGCTTACCGGCGATACATTGATCACGACAGGTTCTGGTCCTGGCAATATCACGTTCGGTGTCAATGTCGATGTCAACGGCCTGGTGCAGGGCGGGCAAAAGCTGAGCCTGGATGCGGGGACAGGCAACATCACCCTGCAGACGGTGGGCATTACCACCCCGCTCAAGAGCACTCGACTGCTGTCGGCGAACAATGCCAGCATCATCAGCCCCGCGGGCGGAACATCCTTTATCGTGTCGGATATCTCCACGGATACGGAATCGACGGCCAGTCAGAATCTGCTGGCAGTGTCGTTCACCAATGTGACCGGCACCGTCACAGTGACGGGTTCTGCGACCGCCGCGGACGGCTTCACTTTCCAGGGTTCGAAAAGCAATGACGTTGTGGTGGTGACCGGTACCTCGCTGACCGCCAATGGCCAGCTCTTCAGCCTGGTGAACTTCTCGGCGGACGGTCAAGCCAACACCATCACGGTCAACGGATTCAATGGTGACGACACGACGACAGTCACCCCCGCAATCAACCTCAAGACATTCGTCAATGGTGGCAATCCCGATAGCGGCAGCGACGTGCTGAACTTCAACACTGCTGTTGGTCCTGTCACCATCAACCTGGGTGACTCGACGATTGACGATACGGGCATCGCCGGCGGTGTCGATCTGACCTATACGGGTATCGAAACCATCAATCTGAATGCCAACGCACTGTCGCCGACTGTGGTGGGGAGCAGTGGTGATGATAATCTCACAGTGATGCCCAACGACGCGTCGTCCGGAAAAGTCTTCCTGGGTAACATCGCGATTCAGGCCGGCACAGTGCTGACGCCTGTCGCGGCTCCGATCGTCAATTATTTGAACACCGCCGGACACGCGGTGAATGTCGATCTGGGGGCCGGCCAGGATAACCTGATCGTGGTCGGAAATTCCGTGCCGCAGACGTTCACAGTCAATCTCCCGGGTGCCTCGGTGGGTATTGACGATACTCCGAACGGCATCGGGAACGACGGACTGGTCACCTACATCAATAACGAATCGCTGGCCGTGTACGGTTTGCAGGGCAGCGACACGTTTAACGTGCTGATGTTCCCGGCCGCGGTGAGCCCTGCTGATCAACGGATTCCGCTGTTTATCGACGGCGGCGACCCGATCGGCCAGTTGCCTGGTGATCAGATCAATCTGAATGCCAACGGGAATGGCGTGATCTCCGAGAATGGCCCGGAAAGTGACGAGGGTGGATTCCAGGTCTCGGGAAATGCCCATCTCAGCTTCGACCATATCGAGGCGGCGACGGTGACTGGCGCGATGTGTGCCTTGATCCTCGGCACCAATGCCGACGACGCCATTACGATTTCTGCTCGCAACGCACTGACGAATCCAGTGCAATACGCGGGTGCTGACGGAGTTCAAGATTTTACCAGCTCGGTGAATAGCTCGGTTGAGATTTTGTGGCTGGATGTGCCCGAATTGTATATCGATGCTCTGGGTGGTGATGACCTGATCGCCATTCAGACGCCTGCTCCGAACAATGCCGATTGGAATGTCGAGACCCATGTTGCCGGCGGAACGCCAGCGGCCGGAGAACCGGGTAACGGGGACCGCTTGATTCTCGAAACGCCGTTCACGCAATCGCTTGTCTACACCCCGACTGGTGCGGATATGGGGACGTTGTTGGTGGAACAGACCGGCGCGAACGGGATTGCTGACGGAACCGATTCGCTGATTACGATTGGGCCGTTCCTGATGGATTGCGATAACGATGGGGTGAATGAATATCAATCCTCGAACGGTGGTGTGGAGTCTGTGACTTACGACGGCAGGGGGGCCGTGGACAAGTTCGCGATTGTCGGAACAGCAGGCGATGACACCATCGTGCATACTCCAGGTGCCGCTCTCGATGAAGGATCGTTCCGTGTCAACAGCATGCTCGGCATCAGCTACCAGAACCTAGGCGCGGGGACGATCACCGTGGACGGCAGAGGGAATGGCGTCGCGGGCGATACACTCGTGGCACAAGGGACTGGCGGCAGCGACAACATCACGGTTGACCGAGTGTTTGCGACGCTGGGCCGAATCTCCGTGAACGGCCAGTTGCCGATTCTCACCGGCAGTGTTCCGTCGGGTTCTAATACAATTGAGCACTACGTGATCGATAGTCTCGAAGGCGATGACGCCATCACGGTCAACACTCCGCTGGCGACCGGTGTGGCTTCCGTTGCCGTGAATGCGGGTGGGCCAGGCGGCAGCGATACGCTGACCATCAATGGAACGGCTGGCACGGTGGAGGCCTTTACGATCACGCCTGCCGCCACACCTGGCAACGGGAATGTCGCGGTGAATGCCTTGAACAACTCGTACACGGGAATCGAACACTTGTTCGTGAATGGCAATACCGGTGACGCTGACACGCTGCTGGTTAAGGATGATGGGCGGGACAACACCTGGGATATTTCGGCTGCCACCGCCGGAGATCGCATCCAGATCGCTGGCCGTGAATCGATGGACTACAACAAGTTCTCGACCGTCACCTTGACCAATGGTGCTGGCACCGACCTGTTCCGCGTCGCACCCTCCAACTTGACCGGCTTCTCGACGAGCTTCACCGTCAATGGTGACGCCGCCTCGCCGATCGACGATACCTTGCAGTTGCTCGGTACAGCCGGGGCTGACGTCGTGACCTCCACAGCGTCCGCTGTGACTGTCAATGGAGTGGCCATCAACTTGGGTGTGAACCTGGCGACGGTCAATGTTTCGACGCTGGGGGGCAATGACAACATTGCCCTCAGCCTGAATGTGGCTGGTGTGCACACGATTGCAGATGGGGGCGATGACAACGATGTGATCAACCTGTCTGCCATGTCGACTGGCGCGACGATTTATGGTGGTTCTGGCGACGACACGCTGACGGGAAGTTCTGGTGCGGATTTGATCTACGGTGGGTCTGGCAACGACCTGCTGATTGGCGGCGCTGGAATCGACCAGGAATACGGTGAAGACGGCAACGACCAGTTTGGCGATGCGTCGCTGGCGGGCAATGGTGTCGCCGATGACACCGGGAATGACTTCTTCTTCGGGGGTGACGGTGCCGACAACTTTGTCTGGGAACTGGGTGATGGCAGCGATGCCATTCAAGGTGGTGACGACGCGGGTGACGCACTGCGATTTATCGGCACAGCGGCGGCGAACGCGTTCACACTCAGTGCGAACGCGACGAATCCCAGTCATTTCAATCTGAATCTGGGGGCGGCAACCGTCGATACGACGGGGCTTGAGCAAGTGATCCTGAGTGCCCAGGCTGGAGCCGACACCGTCACGGTGGGAGATTTGACCACCACGGAAGTCACATCGGTGAACATCGATCTGGGTGCCGGAGACGTGGATGCCGTGACGGTCAACGGTCGCGTCACCGATGACAGCATCGGCGTCGGGTCCCCGGCCGCAGGTTCCGTGGCCTTCCAGGGACTGTCCTACTCGATGGCGATTTCCAATACCGAAACCCAGGATTCGCTGACGGTAAACGGTAATGAGGGGAACGATACGATCAAAGTCAATGCGGGAGTTGAAAACACCATCGGGATTGTGCTCAACGGCAACGACGGAAATGATTACTTGTCGGCCGATGCCACTCTGAACGGCGGTAACGGTGACGATACTCTGATTGGCGGTGTGGGACCCGATATCCTGCACGGCGGTAACGGCAACGATGCGCTGACCGGAAACGGTGGGGCGGACACGATCGACGGCGGTGACGGAACCGACGTCGTGGTCGAAGCACGCGACGCCAACTTCACCATCACGGATGCCACGCTCGTCATCGGTGCCGAAGGAACGGATACGCTGACCAGCATTGAAGAGGCCTCTCTGACAGGCGGAGCCAGCGACAATAGGTTCAACATTGGTGCCTTCAGCGGGAAGACCACACTGGTTGGCGGCAGAGGTTCGGATACGGTCGACTTCTCGGCTGCGACGGCCGCGATCAACGTCGATCTGGATGCCATCGAGACCAATGTCAACCAGGTGATCAATCTCGCGGGACGCGTGATCGTGTTCGCCGACGTGATGGAAAACCTGATCGCGACGCAGTTCAACGATACGATCTCGGTCGATATCGCGGCATTCGATCGATTCATTGACGGAGGTTTGGAAACACTGATTCCGCCTGGTGACCGATTGTATGTTGACATGCGAGGTTCCAACCCGACGACGGTAAAGACTCCGAACGGTAAGCCGGGCAGCTTTGACGGGACGGTCAAGGGTGCCGCCTTCCTGGGGACGATCACCTACAAGGATATTGAAACTCTCGCCATTCTGAATTCGAATGGTTCCGGCAACGGTGCTCCAGTCGATTTCGGTGCGGCGACCGAGTACACCGCAGGCAAGGGAGCGCGGGGTGTCGTGGCAGCCGATGTGAACGGCGACGGAATTCTGGATATGGTCGTCGCGAACAGCATCAGCAATGATGTCACAGTCCGGTTCGGAGATGGCTTCGGAACGTTTGGTACTCCGGCCACATACTCGGCAGGTGGCAAGAAAGCGAAGCAGACGACCACAGTGGCCGTGGGTGATGTCAACGGTGACGGGTCGCTGGATATCGTTGTCACCAACCGCAAGACCAACAACGTGAGTGTGTTGTTGAACAATGGAGCTGGAGGGTTTGGTGCCGCGACGCTGTTTGATACCGGCATCAAGCAATCCGGCAAGTTCCCGACGGCGGTCAAGTTGGGTGATATGAATGGCGATGGTAACCTCGATATCGTGACGGCAAACGCCAACGTTCGTAAGGCTGGAAGCGTCACCATCCTGTTGGGGAATGGGGCCGGATCGTTCGGCGGGCCGGATGTCACCAGGACCAATGGACGACGGCCGCGTGACCTGGTGCTGATCGACGTGAACAGCGATGGCAATCTGGATGTCGTGGCGACTGACCTGTTCAGCCGGAATATCGTCGTGATGAATGGCAATGGTGCGGGTGGATTGGGTGCCGCGGTGGCCTACGATGTGGCGGCGACGCCCAACTCGATTATCGAAGGCGACTTTAACGGGGACGGCATCCTGGACGTTGCCGTGACGTCGCTGATCACACCGCAAATCAGTTTGCTGCTGGGAACGGGCCTGGCTGTTGGACCCGCATTCGGTGCAGTGCGTGAAATTCGGTATCCCGTCACGAAGCTGGATATCTCAATCAATACCGCAGATATCGATGGGGACGGCAATCTCGATCTGTTGATCGCCAACCGCAACGATAACACGCTGAGCTACATGCTCGGTGCCGGAAATGGGACGTTCAATGATCGAGTCGACTTCAAGACCGGCAACACGTTGTTCCGTGAACCAGTCGCGATCGCGATCGGTGACTTCAATAACGACGGTGCGATCGACCTGATGATTGCGAACGCCGGAACGGATGACGTCAGCGTGCTGTTGCACGATCCGATTGTCTAATAAACTCTCACAAAACCTCTGCGTCAGTCCAGAACCGCAATTGCAAGATTGCGGTTCTGGACTTCGCACAACCGGTTTTGTCAGGGGTTCTAAAGCGGCTCAAGTAATAGCCAATTTCAAGAACCAAGACTGGGGTGTTGTCGACGACAAGTCGAACGAGATCACTGCGTCCCCGCAGCTGCTTGAAATGTTAGAGATCAAGGGTTGCATGATTACCAATTGACGCAGCCGGTTGCCAGAACAATATCGTTGCACAAACTGCTGAGAATAAGGGCGATGCTCGTTATCGTCCGTAAGATGGGCACTTTGGCCCGTCTCTGAGTACGTCCCCTCCAAGCAGACGGGCAGGAGTGCCCATCCTACAGGTCCAATCCCGCACCGATTTCCGGTGCGCTCTTTGACTTCTTTGACTTCTTTGAACTCTTCGACTTCTTTGAACTCTTTGTGACCTTTGTGACCTTCTGTTCCAAATCTTTTTAACAGAAGGACACGAAGGTCACGAAGAAAGGCAAGACCCAATTCGACAGAACTTTGATCCCTTTGAACTCTTTGAACTCTTTGTGACCTTCTGTTCCAAATCTTTTAACAGAAGGACACGAAGGTCACGAAGAAAGGCAAGACCCCAGTTCGACAGAACTGTGATCCCTTTTAACTCTTCAACTTCTTTGATCCCTTTGAAACCCGTGGCGGACGCTGCTAGCGTCCACGAACACCGACGCAAGCTGCGTCGGCCACGAGCGCTCCCTTTGATCCCTTTGAATTCTTCAATCTGTCTTAAGTCTACTCTCCACTTTCGCCCCTCAACTCTCTCGCCGCCAGGCGCCTCCATTTCACCCTTCATTTTTCACCCTTCACCCTTCAAGAATATCCCACCCCTGACCAATCACGGAATCAGCGCAGCACATGAAAAACCGGGATTTTCAATCCGCCCAATCATCGAAGAGGACTCCCAAACGCACGCCACCAAGCACTTTGGGCGTAATCTCAAACCCGTGTGCGCCCTCGAACTGCCGCGATGATCTGGGGCCACCCCGCGCCAAATGGCACTCACTTGGCGACTTGGCCCATCAGCCGGCACGCGTTAGCGTCCGGTTCATTTCGAAATTCGAGTCGATTGTTGCCCGTACCGGGGGCTAATGCCCTCCGGCTGATTTGTCCAAACACAAAGTGCGTGCCATTTGGCTAACGCCCGCCGGCTGACGGGGGGTGGGGAAGCTCGCGGCCTTTGCGGTCCTGGGCCACGGACACATACAGAATGGCCTGTTCCAGATCGTCGACATCATTCAGGCACTGCCAATCTCCCCGTTCCGTCCAGACTGGACGGTCGTGGAAAATGACTGAATGCTCGCGCAGGACTCGCGTGCAGTTGGCTTTCAGTTGATCGCGAACCTGTGACCCCGAATATCCCAGGGCCTGAACCACGACGTGGACATGATTGGTTCGTGCGTCGTGAGCCCGCAGTTTCCAGCCTCGCCATTCGCAGAATCGCAGGATCTCGGCATTGACCAATTGACGACGGGAATCGTCCAGCAGCAGAACGGGATACTTCAACCGCGCCGCATGCCATGGAACCAACCAGGGTTGCGGAGCCTGCATTCCGTGTTTCCATTTTCGCCAGCCACGAGGATCTCCCTGCAGAAACGTTCCGTAGACCGTCCAGGTGATGAAGAAGGCGAGCCGCTCGTCTGACATCAGAATGTTCCGTAATCAACCGGGACGCTTTAGCGTCCGGTTTCAGGTTGGCGCGAGAAATTCCTCCGCAACATGATATCTGAAAGACCAGCGGATAAGTACCAGTTGCGGTCGCGACTGACGTGGCATTAGCATTCAATTGGCGTTTCAAACCGGGGGCTAATGCCCGCCGGCTGATCGGGTACTCGGCCCATCAGCCGGCACGCCTTAGCGTCCGGTTTCTTGGTTCCCGACAGACAGGCAGCCGCCATATTATTTCGGAAAGACGAGAGGATCAGTACCGGTTCCATCCGCGTCTGACGCGGCACAAGCATTCGCTTGCCGTTTCAATCCGGGGGCTAACGCCCTCCGGCTGATCGGGTACTCGGCCCATCAGCCGGTACGCCTTAGCGTCCGGTTTCTTGTTTCCGACGCCCACATCCGCAATTCACCAACGTCGTCTTCTCCGGATGATTCATCCAACCGAATTCCTCGACAATGGCTGCCAGCGAATTCGTGACCCGAATGCTGTCGTCGTGCATCGCGAGGCGGCCCAGGTTGCCTCTGGTAGACCCAAGTTGCAGAGCAACTGGGGCCACCCCGCGCACTCGACGCAATGAACACAGAACTGAGAAGGCAGCATCAGGAGAACGTCAGGCGCAGCCTGACCTACCTCGCTACTTCTGGTTCTCCCAACGCGCTTGTTTCTCTAAGAATGAGGGCTCGACATCCCGACACAACAGTTCCAACTGGTGCGAGATCTGTTGCGCCCCGGCAGGTCCCAAAACCACACGGTTGTGCACAAAAAACATCTTCGGCTTGTACGGAATGATGACGCAGACCGAGCCGCGACCAATCCGCTCTTTCACAAACCAACCGGGCAGGGCCAGGATCGATTCGGCACTCACGGCCTAGCCGATGGCACTCGTCAAGTAGCCGCTCAACCAATTTCTTTCCGTGTCGAACTGCTTGGTCTGGATGTGATACTTCCGGTCCGGGAAATGAATGATTCCTTGCTGTTGGTCGACCACGATGGTCGCGTCGGAGTCATTGTCTCGGCGTTTCCCCAGCATCTTAGTGTTCACGGCAAAAACGCCGCTCTGGCTGACGACGACGTGATCAATATTTCCATAGGGAAACGGAATGTCATGAAACACTCGGCAACCTTCCAGCATGAGCTGATTCAGCTCTTCCCCTGTTGCGAGCTCCCCCTCCGGGCCGAGGACCGCGATCTTTCGCCGACGAGTCAAAGACACCAGTCGAAATATTGCATAGACCAGGACGCTGACACAAACGACGATGCTCGCCGCAGTCCGCATCGCAGTTTCAGGCTCACCAGCGAGATATGACTGACTGAGATGTGTTGTGTAAAGTAACACTGGAATGGAGACACCGATCACGAACAGGAACCCGAATTCCTCATCGAGCGCCGCGATTTTTATTCTCAACGAGTGCCCCGGGGGCCGGAGCAGATTCCTGGTCAAGGGTGATCTCCGCTTCGACAGCCCACCGCGACGAATCAGTAACACACCAACACCTGCGATCGTGAAGGCCGCGGCAACCATCAGTAATGCTGGAATCAAGATGACCAGAAACTTCACGGGGATTTCCCCTGTAACGCAATGCCGCGCAATGAACTGTCACAAATCAGAGCAAATCGTAAAACCCGCACCAATCCGCCTCGACGGTCCGTTTCCGAACTTGCTTCCTGTAGACCCAGGTTGCGAAGCACCCCGGGATACCCCGCGAGAAATGGTTTCTCGCATTGATCCATCAGCACACAGGACTCACTCACTCGAAAACACGGACTGAAGACGCGCTGCAATGAGCTTCTCTCGGGCATCCAAGAAATCGAGAAACCGATCGATTTTGTAAAGCTTGGGGTCATCTGGAATTAAATGTTTCGCCTTAAAACTCTTGTCTCTTGACTTCAACCATTTCTCGAATGACTCGTCGGATTTTCCTAGATTTTCGGATGCGGAAATAAGGTTCAAGTTTGCAAGCTTATTCTGATGCTGTTGGATGTTTTGAATCTGTCCGATTGCGATCCCGTTCGCCTTGAGATTCTTGGTACTGAATGCAGCACGCGGAAAAATGTGATCCTTTTCATAGGCGATAGTTCCCCAGCCATTCTCATCGTAAAGTAGCGACAGGGCCAGGAACGATTCTGATTCGTTGTATGTCAGTAAAAGAATCCTATCGACAGCATCCTCGTCGAAATTTGTCGACCGGCCCTTTTTCTTGATAGCCAGATTTATTGCATCTATCGGGAAGTCTTTTCCTTCTTTCCCGTGCTTATTCAGACTCTCACGAATAGCTTGAAGCATCGTGTCCGACGAACTGCCAAACACATTATTGAGCAACGCCATGAGTAACCATCTGCGCACATTCGAAGCGTTACGTTTATCAAATGCTGAAGTACCGCGCAACCGCTGTTTGTCCTGCTGGAACAAATAATAGATGATCGGAATCAATGCATTTGCACTTGTCAGATTATCCTTGTCGATCCCAAAGTAGTTTGATAAATCTACCCCTCT
>JAQGHS010000428.1 GCA_028291605.1 Planctomycetaceae bacterium
GAAAGTTGATGTCCGTTGAATTTCGTTGGAGCGTTACCAAAGCCGTCCGCCTGACCAGCGTGCTGGTCTGCCTGATTTGTTTCACGTCTGTTGCCAATGCTGAAGACTGGCTGCAATTTCGCGGCCCCGGTGGAAGTGGTGTCAGTGCGTCCAAGTCGAAGTTGCCGAAGGAACTCGGCCCCAAGGAGCAAGTCCTCTGGAAGGTCGATGTCCCAACTGGCCATTCATCGCCGGTCGTCACCAAGGATCGCATCTTTCTCACCGCGGTGCGCGACAAGCAACTGCTCACCATGGGTTTGGATCGTCTCAGCGGAAAGGTGCTGTGGGAAGCGGTCGCTCCTTATGACACTCTGGAAAAAATTCATCGCACGGGCAGCTTCGCACAATCCACACCAGCGACCGACGGCGACATGGTCGTCAGCTTCTTCGGTTCCAGCGGGCTGCATGCTTATGATCGCAACGGCAAGCCGTTGTGGAGTCATCGCATGGGACCATTCAAGAACGACTTCGGAGCGGGAAGTTCGCCGATCATTGTCGGCGACTCGGTGATTCTGGTCGGAGATCATGACATCGATTCGTTTATTGCCTCGTATGACAAACGCACGGGGAAGCTGAAGTGGAAGACCGATCGTTCGGAGTTCTTCCGCAATTATGCGACGCCCGTAGTCTGGGAAGTGAATGGCAAGAAAGAGATTGTTGTCTCCGCGACCCTGCGGATCGTGGGGTATGACTTTGAAACGGGTCAGGAAAAATGGACGGTAACTGGCGTCGCGCGGATCATCAACATGACCCCCGTGATCGGTCCTGACAACACTCTGTATGCGGCGTGTTTTTCGCCCGGTGCAGAAGGGGATGACCGCGTTGTCCCGCAATCGGTTGATGATCTGTTTGCCAGTGATACTGATAAGAACGGGACGATTGAAGAGAGCGAATTCCCCGACAATCCGCTAAAAAAACGTTTCAGTCAGATCGACCGTAATAAAGACGAGCACATCACTCGCGAGGAATACAAGGCGGTCAGCCGGGCCTTGAGCGAAGGACGCAATGTCGTGCTGGCCGTCAAGCCGGGGGGGACTGGAGACATCACGAAGACGCACGTGAAATGGGAATACACCCAGCAAATCCCCTATTGTCCGTCACCACTGCTCTATAACGGTGTGCTGTTCATGGTGAAGGATGGAGGCATCCTGACGACACTCGATGCCACAACTGGCAAGTTGATCAAGCGCGGCCGGCTGACGTCGACAGGCGGCTTTTATGCGTCGCCGGTCGTGGGTGACGGCAAGCTCTATCTGATGAGCCAGGAAGGTGACTTGTCAGTCGTGTCGGCAGAAGGCCAGTGGGAAGAGCTCTCTTCGGCAAAGTTCGAAGCCGACGGACATGGCACGCCGGCGATTGTGAATGGTCGCATTTACGCGCGGCTGGGCGGCCAGTTGTATTGCTTTGGCTTGCCGGACCAGACGGCGTCGTTGCGGAAGTAGCGTCGCAGAATCTGCTTGGCGAGCGTCCGGCGTAAGCCGGATGGTTGTTAGCGACTGCCAAGTCAAGGACGGGTTGATTCAAACCTATTGCAAGATGTGAGTGGCGAGAAACGCTGGCTGTGCCGGTGTTCGCAAGCAATGCGTGTTATAGGACAGCGCAGTCGCTCGTCTGAATCGCACGGAATAGTTTGGAAACCGTATAACAACCATCCGGCTTACGCCAGACGCTCGCCTACGAACAGAAGAGCCCTCGTGTTACGCTTCCGCGACGGCCCGCATCTTTTCCAGACCGACTCGGGCGACTTCGTATGGATCGCTGGCCCACAGGTCTTCGCGGAAGAGTTCCAAGGACAACCAGCGGAAGTAGCCCACCTGCCGCAGCAACTTGAGCAGCCGCGCCAGATCGAGATGCCCGTCGCCGGGATAGACTCGGTCCTTGTCGTGTTGTTGCAGGCGCGGCGGTTGGGCCGGGGTGTCGTTGAAGTGGCAGATGGCAATCTGCTCGGGCTTCAGCTTGGCGATGCTTTCCACCGATCCCCCGCCGCGGAAGATGTGAAACGGATCGAGAACCAGCGTCCCATCGGGATGGTCGGCCTTGGTGATGATTTCCAGGGCCGAGTCAATCGTGTTGAGGTCTTCCACGAATCCCAGGAACTCCATCGACGGCTTCACACCGATGCGGAGCCCCAGTTCCAGCAGCTCGCGGTAGTTGCGAGCTCCTTGATCGTGATCGGCAAAGCCCATGGGAGGACCGGCGATGACATGGACCGCGCCGACTTCGACCGCCTGCTCCATCCGCCGCTGACATTCGACTAGCTCAGTGCGATGTTCTTCACCGGTCGTTTCGAACCAGCCCTTCAGATAGATCGTCGTGGGGACAGTCAGACCATTGTCTGAAAGAGCCTTGCGAACTTCAGCCAGCGTGCCTCCGCGGGCAATGTGTGCATCCAGGTCGTCGTGCCACAGCTCAATGGCCTTATAGCCAACTTCGCCGGCAATCTTGATCTTGTCAAGCACGGGAGTAGGGCGGATCGTGCTGCAGTTCAACGTATAGATGAAGTCACTCATGAAGTCCTCGCGGGGAGCGCTACCGGGAACGACGAATCGACTGGATTCTAACTCGCGAAGATACAAGCTCGAAGCGCCAGCGAGTGCATTCCTCGTGGTTTTCGAGAAATGCACTCGCTGGCGCTTCGAGCTTGTATGACTATCAAAACG
>JAQGHS010000429.1 GCA_028291605.1 Planctomycetaceae bacterium
GGCGGATTTCTTGCGGATGAGTGTAGATTGACTTGCCGCAGACGTAAGCTTCGCCGTAGTCGGGATTCAGCAGGGTCGCCAGCATGCGCATCGTGGTCGTCTTACCGGAACCGTTCGGTCCGATAAATCCAAATACGTCACCCTCGTTGAGCTTCAAGGTGATCTCGTTCGCGGCAATCAGATCGCCGTACCGCTTCGTCAGCTTGTTCGTTTCAATCACTGTCGGCCTACCGCTTCTATATGGCTCTGCAACATTTCAGATTCGGTACCGCGGGAGGGTGAGGCTCCTCTGCCGAACCTGTAGCCTGACTCTCCGAGTCGGGTGCTTCACGTTTTAATACTCCCGACTCGGAGAGTCAGGCTACAACAAGATTGCTAATCAATCTTGGGCAAGGCTTTGACTTCTTCTTCATGAGCTCGATCCACCGGAAGCACGATTCGGACAAACGTCTGCGAATCGGGGGCCACGACAGCGGTGCCATCGACCTTCCACT
Source organism: Planctomycetaceae bacterium (assembly GCA_028291605.1). Classification (GTDB taxonomy): domain Bacteria; phylum Planctomycetota; class Planctomycetia; order Planctomycetales; family Planctomycetaceae; genus JAKFVC01. The sequence continues at coordinate 495 of JAQGHS010000429.1, forward strand.
CCGCCGACGATTTCTTTAACCGCCCCAACAGGACCGCGCGTCCGAGTCGCAAATGCGAGGACAAATCAAAATTCCCGAGAACATCATGACGCATCCCAGTATAGTCGCGACCGCCAGCCGCCTGATGGAATGTCAGCATCCGGATGATATAGGCTTGATCGCGCCGCGCCGGGTCATAGGGTGTTTGCATATCGAGCAGCTCGGGACTCGTTTTCGAACTGTCGCGACGAATCTCTTTCATGTAGACCTGAGTCAGGAAGCCCCGCAAATCGCGCTGTTCGACCGGCTGAGAGCCGCCAATTTCCCACGTAAAGTGCGGAACCAGGTCCGCACGACCCGCCCCCTTGCTGCGGACGATGGGGAAGTAGACCCGATTGGCGTAGGCCAGCAGACAATCTTCCAACGTGACCGGCAGATGATGCGACACCGTGCCGGTTAAGCGTCCGAGACCCGAGCTGACAAGTTTTGATTCCACCAACTCGGGAGTCTTCCCCGACCATTCACCGCACAAGTGACCCGTCGACCAGACTTGCAGCGGGTAATCCGAGAAGCCTGCATGATGAGCTGCGGAAGTCGAACCAATAGCATGGTAATCGCGTTGAGTCAGTTGCACGCCACCTTCGCGGTACAAGCCACCCACCCGATTTTCCGCCGGTGCGGCCCATGAAACCAAGGGCGGCGCGGTTTCAATCTTGCCACTGTCTGACCAAGTGGGCACCACACTCGACAATTCAACGGCCGTCTTCGCGGTTCGCGGACTATACAACGTCAGCCAGCTTTGACCCCGCAGCAATTTCGAAGATTGATCGAGATCGACGATCTCCAATTGTGTGGCCCGCAATTGAGTCCCATTCAGCGAATTGGAGACGGCAATAATCAACGCGGAACCTGCAAATACCCACACCGAAAGAGTGATCCAAGTCCAGTGCGGACGCTGCAGCCAGCGGTGAACGAGCAAGTAATCGAGAGGTCCGATGATCAGGATATAAACACCCAGCAGCGCCATCACCGACCATAAGGAAAGTCGGACGACCTGCGGAAAGACTTCCAACGAGGCAAACATTTGCGAGGCCAAGTCGTTAATGGTCGACTTGGCAAGTTGTGCTCCTTTAACGCGAACTCCGCGGACTTGCTCGCGCTCGGTACTCAGCAGCTTGCGCAACAGATGGCCCAATCCATCCCAATTTTTCAGGGGGGGCTGATCAATGTTCAGCGCAATGAAGGAGACTCGCCCAAATCCGTAGGGCTGTTGAACAATCAGCGGGCCATCCAGCGAACGGGCCAGGATATTACCTGCACTGGCTCCGACACGGATGGACGACACGGTCCCATCCACGCGTAACTCAGAAGGGTGCGGCGAAAAACTCTCCAAGCCATCCAACTGACGAATTTCCGCCTCAGCCTGCAGCGGCAGCTTGAGCCACTGCGCGAGTTCAGACTTTTCAAATTCTGCAAGGCGACTTCCCAGCGAGAGCACCAAGTGGCCGCCGCGAACTTCCACCCATTCGCGTACTGCCAATTGCTGCTGAGCCGTTAGTTGCACGAGTAGCGACTTCGACGTCCCCGGTACTTCGGCGTTGGCCACGAGAATCAAGACGTCCAGTGACGCATAGTCGGCGACGTCGGTCGGCAAATCGGCGGCCGCGAGTGGAATCAACTCAGGCGTTTGTTCGTCAATTTGAACCAAGACTGCCGGAGCAGACTCGGCATTCGGAATTGGTGTCTCGGAAGCCTTGAAGGCATCGACCCCGACACCGCTCAGTCCCCAGAAGGGCACATCCTGACGAAACCCCGCCCTGACAACTGATTCCCCAGCGGGAGTGATTACCGGCCGAACTTTCTGTTCAACGTATCCGCCACCTTGAGCTTCCACGCGCACGATAAATTCACCCGTCATTCGACCAGGCATAAAGCGTGTGTGCAGGATCTGAGACTGACCGGGCGAAAGTACCTGTTCGGCAGTTGCGGTATGAACCAGTTGGCCGTCAGGATCTGCCGCAATAACGACGAGCTTGGCCGGCACCGGTGCGTTGCCACTAGCGACAACCGAGACCGCCACCGGGGTCCAACTACCCACCTGAAAGCGGCCAGCCAACCCGACTTGGACGCGCTGAATTTCCAGAGGGACGGGCGCGGCAGCCCAGACGGGATGGGCGCCGAGACAAATCGCGACGACGAGACCCCAGATTCGTAGATGCGAGAAATGCCGTTTCAAAGTGATTCCGAACAAAGCCAATTTCGACTCAGCCTATCGCCTGTGACGGATCGCTCCGCCCACTTGGTACATTCCATCAAGCAACACCGCAGATATCCTAAACCGAAACCGGCTAAAGACCTGTGACAAGTCCGCGAGACGCAGATACTTTACAGGATCCCAGCTAAGCCTACAATCCGCACGGTATTCACGCCAAGTTCATGGTTTAAGCCGCCTCAACTAGAGGCGAACTATCGCCACTCCAGTACGCCAACTTGGGCTGAAACGCGAGGAAATTCTGCGGCGAGC
>JAQGHS010000433.1 GCA_028291605.1 Planctomycetaceae bacterium
ACACGGCTCACAACACCGTCCCGACTGATTGGACATTTGGACTCGGGAATGGTACGAGTAATGCTTGTTCCATGGGTTCAGGCCCACAATTTCCGCGGAGATGCTCCCATGCGCTGGATTCTCATAACGTCGTGCTTGCTGTGCGGCATGTTGCCGGTTTTGGAGGCGGGTGAAGTGCAACAGGTGAAGGATCCCGAAACCGGTTGGATTGTGTACACCATGTGCGCCGGGAAGACGTGCGCCTCGGTGGTGCCGCAGGCGGGTTGCAATGTCTTCTCCATCGTTCAAGATGGGCGCGAATTGCTCAAGAAGCCGAAGTCGCTGAAGGAATTGCCCGGCTTCATGTTCGGGAATCCCATCTGTTACCCCACGCCGAATCGCGTCGCCAATGCGGCGTTCACGTTTGAGGGGAAAACCTATCAGTTTCCCCCCAACAACGGCAAGAATTTCCTGCACGGTCTGGTACATAGTGCCCCGTGGGAATACGTAGGAGCCGAAGGGACCGCCAGCGAAACGACTCTGCACTGCCGCATCGAATTCAAAGAAGGGACCGAGTGGTTCAAGCTGTTCCCATTCCCACACACGCTGAAGTTGGCCATTAACGTGAAAGAAGGGGCGGTCAAGTTTACCTATACCGTCGACAATGCCGCCGGAACGGGTCCCGTGCCGTTCGGATTGGCGTTCCACCCGTGGTTCCTGTACCAGGGGTCTCGTGCGAATACCTTCCTGGAGGTCCCCGCGACGCATCTATTTGAGGTCTCGGACCCGACTCCTACGGGGTTGATTCCGACCGGTAAGTTGCTCGATTTGCAGGGAAATCCGCACGATTTGCGGACGGCGCGGACGTTGGAAGGCTTCATGATTGACGATGTCTTTTTCGGGATGAAGCCGGAGAAGACAGCGGTGATCGACTTCCGCGAGATCAAGCTGAAGCTCTCGCTGCCCGCCACAGCGGATTTCGCAAATATGGTCGTCTATACCCCGGCGGAACCTTGGTTCTGCGTGGAGAATCAGACGTGTTCGACCGACGCTCACAACCTGGCGGCCCGCGGTCTGACCAAGGAAGCGAATCTGATTATCGTCCCCAAGGGGCAAAGTCACACCGGCTCGGCGGAATTTCGCTTCACGGCGTACTAGGGTGCGTGACGAAGATAGTCGTTGATCGCTCCGTGATCGAAACGCGATCGCAGTGGCGAGCCTGAATGACGGACCGAGATCATTCGCCAGGCGCTAGCCCACGGCTCCGAGCAATATTCGAATCGCAAGCGAATCCAGCGGTACAAATCGGACACCGGCGCGTTCCGGTTGATTGAGGGTCGCAACTGCGAGCGCGTTTCGACCGCGGAGCGATCAACGACTATCTTTGGAGTTACGCATGAAAATGTTTCTCGAAGGCCGTTGGCAGTCGGGGGCGACGTCGCTGGTGGTGACTAATCCGTTTCATGGCGAAACCATCGACGAGGTGCCCCAAGGGACCGCGGCCGATATCGATCGCGCGCTGGCGGGACTCGTCCATGGCGCGAAAATCATGCGGCAACTGTCGGGGTACGAGCGGGCTCAGATCCTGCGACGCATCGCCGTACTGATGGCCGAACGGGAACCCGAACTGGCTCGGCTGATCAGTCAGGAAGAGGGCAAAGTTCTCTCCGAAGGGGTCTTGGAGGCCAGCCGGGCACGGGAAGTCATCGAAGTCTCGAGCGAGGAAGCTCGGCGGGTTGTCGGGGAGATGATCCCGCTGGATGCGGCCCCCGGTGCCAAGAGCAAGCTGGGCTTCACATTGCGTGTTCCCTGTGGGATTGTCGCCGCGATTTGTCCGTTCAACTTTCCGCTCAACCTGGTCTGCCATAAGGTGGGCCCCGCGATTGCCGCCGGAAATGCAGTGTTGATCAAGCCGGCCAGCGACACGCCCCTGTCGGCCCTGAAGCTGGTCGAGATCCTGCTGGCGGCGGGGCTGCCCCCCGAGGCTGTGGCGTGCGTCACCGGACCGGGAGCCGAACTCGGCGATGCTATCAGTCGTGATCCGCGGGTCCGCAAGATCAGCTTCACGGGCAGCTTTGAGATCGGCGAGCGGATCGTCCGCACGGCGGGTGTCAAACGGGTGACGTTGGAACTCGGCAGCAACAGCCCCGTCGTAATCCTGGACGATGCGGATCTGGAAAAGGCGGCCCTCGCCGTCACCGCGACCGGCTATGCCAATGCCGGGCAGACCTGTATCTCGGCCCAGCGGATTCTCACGATGAAGCCGATCACCGGCGATTTTCTGGATGCCTTGAAGCCCCGCGTGGCGGCGCTGCGGACCGGAGATCAACTCAACTCGCAGACTCAAGTCGGTCCGCTGGTTCGTGAACGTGATGCCCAACGTGTGGAGAGCTGGATCAATGAAGCTGTTCAACAAGGCGCGACCCTGGTGACGGGTGGCAAGCGTGAGGGCTCGGTGTATCAGCCGACGATCCTCGCCCAGGTGAAGCCCGAGATGCGGGTCAGTTGCGAGGAGCTCTTCGGCCCGGCCGTGGTGGTGACGGAATGCTCGTCGGTGGACGAGGCGATTCATCTGGCCAATCAGACGCGATTTGGGTTGGCGGCGGGGGTGTTCACTCAGAATGTGGACCGAGCTTTGCGATTCGCCCGCGAGGTCGATTGCGGCAACCTGCACATCAACTGGACGTCTCAATGGCGGGCGGATTTGATGCCGTATGGAGGCTTGAAAGACAGCGGAATCGGCAAGGAAGGCCCGCGTTATGCCATTCGCGAGATGACCGAGGAAAAGATGGTTGTCTGGCATTGAGACGAGTCACGTAGGATGGGCACTCTTGCCCGTCTCTGAGTTCGAAACACCAATTCAGACGGGCAGGAGCGCCCATCTTACGGGTCAACGATCGGTCCCACTTTTCTTAGCGCCTGGTCCCAACGCGGGCTGTACCCAGGCTTGTTCGAAGTCACCTACCGCCGACGGGTTCGGGTGGATCTTGGTCGATGTGATTCGGGCTCGCACGTAGAGCTCGTCGCCCGTGAATTGGTAGCTTGCGGAGGTCCCGGTAGACTTCGCGAAGGTGGTGCCGATCTCGTCGCTATAACGGCGGGTGACATTCAGTTCTTTGCCCTCCTTGTCGACGACCGGCGTGCTCTCGGGGTCGAAACCCGAACGCGTGCCAATGAACTCCACGGTGTATTCCACGTCGGACTCGCCGGCGATATCGATGGTGAGGCCCTTCTCATCGGAGACGACTCGGTTGAGAGTCACTCCCGACGAGGCGTAGAACCGGCCCAGCTCCAAGTTTTCAATCAGCGAGGCGGGGGTCAATTCGCCTGCGAGCACCATCACCCAGCCGCGACCGGGCTCGGATTTGCGGCTGGGAATCTGGTGATAATCGTGGCCGTCGTCGGTGGCGATTCCGTACATCAACGGCAGGTCCAATTCGGTGAGCCGCTTCGCCAGGATGATGTCCCAGATGCGTTCGGTTGAGGCATGGATATCGTCGCCGCGGTTGTTGACGCCGGGATGTCCGTTATAGACTTCAAAGAAGTTTTCGCCCCGCACTTTGGCCAGATCTTCCGCCGTAATCGCCCAGCCAAAATTCGGATGATTGAGATGCACGAAAATCGGCTGGCCGGTCCGTTCTCGCTGAGCGATGACTGCGTTGGTGTTGTTCTGAATGACTTCGTAGACCGATTCGCCCCCCAGCGGAACGACCAGTTCCTGCACGTTGGTGGCGTTCATGTGGATTGGCTTTTTCTGGAATTTGTCAGTGATTTCTTCCCCTTGAACCAGCAGATACTTGCCCGGTTCAGCGATCTTCTGGACGACCTCATCAAAGGTCTTCAGCTTCACCTGCAGACGCCCTTCAACCATCCGGTCTTCCACCCAGTTTTCGGGGAAGCGGGTGCGCAGTTTGTCGTAAGCCAGCAGCTTGCCCGCGCTCTTGTCGACATCAATCCAGCGTTCTGCTCGTTGCAGGACGTTGTGATCGGTGAAGCACAGGAAGTCGTATTTGTGATCCCGATACCAGACGGCAATCATCTCGAGATACTCGTCCCCATCGCTCCAGAGCGAATGGGTGTGCAGATTGCCGCGATACCAGCGCTCGGCGTTGTTGGCCGCGAGAATTTTTTGATTGGCACTGAAACCGGTGGAGTTCGCAGGCGGATTCCACAAGCAAGCCAGACTGACCAGGGCGGTCAGGGAGGCGGCACAACACCATCGCCAGTGACGAGACATAGGATGGCCCTCGTAAAACAATCGTAAGAGTTCCTGTTTATCCGTAGTGGCGGAAGCCTGACGACATTCCGCGAGCTGAAGTTGCGGCCTACTGCCAATCTTCTCCCCACCGAGCTTGCCTCGGTGGTCATCGGGCCTTTGCACTACGTCACATATTGACGTGCCAATCGTAGTACAAAGAGCCCGGGAACTTCCTTCTCAATCTTCGTGACCTTCTGTTCCAAATCCGAATTCTTTGAACAGAAGGTCACAAAGGCCACGAAGAAATACGAATACGTCGTATTTTTACGGGCCATTCGTAGTGCAAAGGCCCGGTCACCACTGAGGCGAGCTCAGTGGGGCTAACACGGTTAGCAGCGGGCTACAGCGGCAGGATCAACCACAACAGATAAGCTACCGGTGCTGCATAGATGACGCTATCGACAATATCCAG
>JAQGHS010000447.1 GCA_028291605.1 Planctomycetaceae bacterium
TAGACCTTCCTTTAAAAAAAGAAAAACAGGCAAATGGTCCAAGGAAAAGTCGGAGAATCGGCACAAGCGAATTGGTGATATAGATAGATGTCGGTCGAAATGTCGGTCGATGCGAAGGGGCGCCAGATCGAATGATTTGATCGCGCCTAGCAGCATTTGCACAGACGAGTATGGGTGCGTGAGCGCCGCAAGTCAAGAACCATTTTGCCGGAAATCCCATGCATTAACTGAGGTAAAGTCCTCACGCTGCGCGTCCCTCTTCGGCGCTGCGGGGAGCATTCGGATTCGGTGCGGGTAGCTTTCCAGCAGGGCGCGGGATCTCATCGAGCGCGCGGCGGGGCAGCGTGAACGGAGGGATGGGGACTTCGACCGGTTCTTCTGCTTCGGGTACTCCGGGCGCTGCCAGCGGCTTGACGGTTGCTTGCTTGGCGGGACGGTCGTCGAGTTCCTCAATGTTCAAAGTCTGCTCCCACTTGGGGGCATCCTCGCCGAAGATTTCTCGCAGCCGTCGCCGTGCGTCTTGTCGCGCACGGCGATTAGGGAATTCATCCCATAAGGCGCGGGCCAGATTGATCCCGTCCTGATAGGCCGGGTGCTGCCGCAATCCTCGCAAGATCCAGTCCCAGGCCGCTGGCAGGTCGCCGACCAAGTAGGAGGTCTTTGCCAATTGATACCACGGACCTACCAGATTCGGATCGCAGCGGATTGCTCTTTCCCAGTGCCGCAGCTGTTCCGCCGGAATGGTTGCGACGTCTCCGCGGCGCCAGTGATAGGTGCCATCCCAGACAGGATGTACCAGGAAATAAAACCACGGAATCAGGATCGCATGCGTCACCAGGAAGACCGGCTTCCAGATTTGGGTGCGGTGGCTTCCAAAATAGACAACGCCGGTGATGAAGCCGTAAATCAGTCCTGAAAAATGGCAGGCATTACCGACAGGCAGGATCTGAAACCAAGTTAGCGGCACGCACAACAGGATTCCCCAAAACCCCCATTGAATCTGTTCGGCGGAAACGTAGTTCTGAAACCAGGTATCTGTTCGCCGCCACGCCCAGACCAGTCCGAACTGAGCACACAGCATCCCGGACAAACCAACATACGGACCCCACAGCGACTGCGTGGCTCCGGACACCGCGAGTCCCCCCAGGCAGAAGACGGCATAGCGCCAGCTTCCCAGGCGCGTTTCCAATAAGCGCCCCAGGAACCAGAGGGCCGAGGCATTGCAGAGCAGATGCACGATTCCGCCATGATGGAAGCCGGTGGTCAGGACCCGCCACCAGTCGCCGGCCCACAGCCCGAATTGGTCTTCGGCACCCAGCAGGATCTGCGCTTTCGGGAACTCAATCTGGTATTTCCAGGCCAGGGCATTGTCAGCTCCCAAGACCAGCCCAGCTGCGAACAGCATGATCCAGGTCGCCGGGACGGCGCGAAACAGGGCAAATAGTTGAGACATCAGTAGGGACTAGTCCGAATAACCCGCGTTCTGCAAATTGGGACCTCTAGAATAGCAGCCGGGACGCAATGAAGCATCCCGGCTGCTCGATCTTCGCCGTAGCCACGTCCGCCAGAACGTTGGCGGCTTGGCGTTGAAGGTCCGGAATCCCACGCTCTGGCGAGCGTGGCTACACGAAATCAACCTACTTCGGACCGTGCTCGTCCCACTTGGCGATGATTCCCTGTCGGTAGGCGATATTTCCCAGATGGGCAGCGGACGCTGCGGACACACCCGCCGAGACCGGGGCGTTGGGGGTCTTACGGCTGCGGACACATTCGAGCCAGTTCAACAGGTGCAACATCTCGCCGTCTGGCTTGTCGTAGAAGTCGAGCCCGCGGGCTCCGGTTCCCAGGATCATTTCGGACGCGGGAACCTTTTTCTTCCGTTCGGGGATGATCTGGTAGCCGCCGCGATCGATATAGAGTGTGGCGTCCGAGCCCATGAATTCCACCATCGAACCGTGCCGGGCGTTGCTAAACGTCCCTTCGAAATAGGCCTGCACGTGTTCGGGATACTGCAACAGGCATTGAATGGAATCGGGCGTCTGCCAGACTCCTTCGGCCGCAATGAAATCGCCGATCGAGGTCGCGCTGGTCGGATGATCGAGCTTGAGAATCCAATGCACGACGTCGATCCAGTGGACCATTAAATCGGTCAGGATGCCGCCACCAAAATTCCAGAACCAGCGCCAGTTGCGGAACTGGTATTCATCAAACTCCTGTGCGGGAGCATTCCCCAGAAAGGCCTGCCAGTTGACAGTCTTGGGATCGATATTCAAGGGGACCCGTTTCACGCGGTCGGCGTTGCGATTCCAGGTCAGATGGACCTTGAACACGGTCCCAATCCCGCCGCTTTGAATGATTTCACGAGCCTTCTGAATATGCGGCATGCTGCGTTGCTGAGTTCCGATCTGCACGATCCGCTTGGATTTTTCCTCAGCCGCGAGGACCGCCGTCCCCTCTTTCAAATCGTGAGTCAGCGGTTTTTCGACATAGACATCCTTGCCCGCTTCACAGGCCGCAATGGTCATCGGCACATGCCAGTGATCGGGTGCCCCAATCAGGACCGCGTCGATATCCTTGCGATCGAGGAGCTCGCGGAAATCGCTGGAGATAATCGCTTTCGGATCGGCAAGTTTCTTCGCTTCTTCACGGTGCGCGTCATAGATGTCGCACACAGCGGCGATCTTCACATTAGGAATATCCTTCAGCGACTTCATCAGAAACCGGCAGCGTCCGCCGGTCCCGAGGCAGGCCACGCGCAGCGTATCGTTCGCCTGAAACCCGAGCGCCGTTTCCGCCTGCAGTCCAGCAAATAGCGCGGCGGATGTGGCTGTGGCTCCTGCGACCTGCAGGAACTCGCGTCGATCAACGTGGTGAGTCATGGATTGAGCCTTATCCAAATGATGATGAACCATACGACGAAGTGTGCGTGCATTCTGAACGACCATGCGAACCGATGGAAGGGCGCCGTAGCCCGACTCTCTGAGTCGGGTGCTTTTCGTTGGCGGAAGTCCCGACTCAGAGAGTCGGGCTACGGCAAGAAATGCAACAACCCGGCCACCAAAGCAGCCGGGTTGTATGAATTCCGTTTGCCCTGGGGGGCCGGCGACTACGCGTCATCCAGCAAATCGACAGCGACAAACCGCTTCCCTTCCAGCATTTCCAAACTGGCACCGCCACCTGTGCTGACGTGGGTCACCTTGTCCGCCAACCCAAACTCCTGAATGGCCGCCGCACTGTCACCGCCACCGATAATGCTGGTCCCGCCGCTGGCCACAATCGCTTCCGCGACGGCCCGCGTGCCGGCGTCGAACGGGGGCATTTCGAACACGCCCATCGGGCCATTCCAGACAATGGTCTTCGCGGCCTTCACAACTTCGCTGTATTTCTTGATCGTGGCGGGGCCGATGTCAAAGCCTTCCCAGCCACCTTCGCTGGGGATTTTTCCAGCCGCAACGATTTGCTTGTTGCAGTTGCCGTTAAAAGCATCGCCGCAGTGGGTATCGAGCGGCAACAACAGCTTGTCGCCTCCCTTGGCCATCAATTCCTTGGCCAACTCGACCTTATCGGGTTCGACGCGGCTGCGGCCGACAGATCCTCCCTTGGCCAGTTCGAACGTATAAGCCATCGCACCGCCGATGAGCACCTGATCGCAAATCTTCAACAGATTGTTGATGACTTCGATCTTGTCCGAAACCTTGGCTCCACCCACGATCGCCACGAAGGGGTGCGCCGGTTTGGCGATCGCTTCGGACAGGAACTTGATCTCCTTCTGAACGAGGAAACCGCAGACCTTGGGTTTGCCGGTCATGGCATTGGGCACGGCGACCATCGAGCCTTCCGTTCGATGGCAGGTTCCGAAGGCGTCATTGCAATAGACGTCGCCGAAGGTCGCCAACACGGCGGCGTAGTCGGCGTCGCCCTTCTTTTCGCCCTTGTTGAAACGGACGTTTTCCAGCACCAGGACTTCGCCATTCTTGAGGGCCGCGGCCTTGGCTTTGGCGTCAGCACCGACGGTGTCGCTGGCAAACAGGACGGGGCTGCCCAGCAACTCCTGCAATTTACCCACGGCCGGCTGCAGGCTGAACTTGGCGTCAGCCGCGGGATCTTTACCCTCGGGGCGGCCGAGGTGGCTCATTAAGACGACGCGTCCGCCGCGGTCCAGGACCGACTTGATGGAGGGAAGTGCCTCGCGGATGCGGCGATCATCGGTGATTTGCTGCTGATCATCGAGCGGAACGTTGAAATCAACACGCATTAATACAGACTTACCGGTCACATTGACGTCTGCAATGGATTTTTTGGCCATGTTCCGTAGTACTCTCGTCGAACGATCGGATCGAAAATGTTTTCGCTGGAGAGTCCGCACAGTGGGCTCTCCCGTGCCGGTATGGTAAGGCGGCACGGGAAGCGTGCCAAGCGTAGCGCCGTAGGATAGGCATCCTGCCTGTCATATGTACCACAAGGGACAAACCCGAAGTCCAATCATCCTACGAGTGCCGAATTGAGAGCCACAGTCTCCAGGTTAAAAGCTTTCTCGCATAGCGATTTACAGGCAGGATTCCTATCCTA
>JAQGHS010000457.1 GCA_028291605.1 Planctomycetaceae bacterium
GCCAACCACCCGCTGCAGGAGGGCCGATTCAACGGGAGTGAACAAACAATCGTGCGCACCCTGCATAATGGCTGTGATGGCCACCACGTCAGCCCGCTTAGCCCCAGTGACAACGATAATCGGAACGTTCGCGTTGATGTGGCGGATCTGCTGATAGAGATCCCACCCCGACCGGCCCAGCGAGAGAATAATGACATCGGGTGTGTCGGCGCGAACGTACGCAAGTCCGCCACGGCTGGTTCCAGTGACGAGCACCCGATGTGCAGGTGCGGGGAACGCTTTGCGCAGCTGCTCCGGCAGTGGCCCTGGATCGTCGTCGATGAGCAGCAACTGGGTGATGAAGCCCGCGTCAGGTCTATCACTGTTCAATCCAAGTGTTCTTAAAGTCGTGGCCGAGCGAGATGCTTGAGGAGTCAAAGGGAAGTCTGGCGGCGGCGATTCGATAATCCCAGCGGAGCAACCTTTTTCGCCATCTCGAGTGGTCCTCGCCTGACGCAACGGCAGGAGAGGCAGCTTTGATCGCCTTGATTCGCATCTTGCGGTTGGTTCTCGCATGATTTCTCCTTCGGCGGGCGATGCCCGAATTCGCGTTTTCCCGGTGCATGTTGGAAACCGGATTGACACCTTTCCTTGGCAGGCCTGATATCCGCGATATGTTAGGCGTGGCAGTATGACAGCAAATCTGCTCTGATCCTCGCTATTACGCCGCGTATTTGCCGTAACTCAAGACGATAAAAAGAAATACCACATCGTGGTCAGACACGATCGAGAGGATCGGCGAGGTCAAATCGCCTACGCAGTTGTGCGGGATTCCTTAATCAGGTGGTCCGCCGATGACAGAGTTTGGCGTGAAACCTCTTGTACTGCCGGCGCGAGTGTGCCTGTCGAGAAGGGCGGCCCTCGAAGTGGCAGTTGTTCTACCGGGACGGCTGGAACATTTGCCACCTCAAGCGTCTTAACGCTGGACGCTGAGTTTTCGGCCGCGACCTTCGCCGCGACACGTCGGGTTCCAGACCAATTCTGCATGTCGTGAAGACTTACGGACCGGGGAACGACTCTCCGTCAGTGCAACAGTGTCGTAGTCGCGCCTGAAATCTGCTGGCGTAACTGGACAATCGGCTCTTCATGCCTTGGCACAACGATTGCGTATCCCGGAAACGACAGTTATTCAAAGAAAGCCTTGGCCATGATTACTAACGTTCCACGTGTCGTCATTGTCGGTGGAGGCTTTGGCGGCATTGCGGTCGCCAAGGCACTTCGAAACACGCCAGCAGTCGTCACTCTGATTGATCGGAATAATCACCACGTCTTTCAGCCACTCCTTTACCAGGTCGCCACTTCAGTACTCAGCCCCGCGCAGATTGGCTCACCGATCCGTGGCATTCTCCGGAATCAGCAGAACACGACCGTAATTCTGGGTGACGTTAATGGCGTAGACCAGGAACAAAAATGTGTGGTCGTCAATAAGGACGATCGTCACGAAGACAGGGTCCCTTATGACTATTTGATTTTGGCGACCGGTGTGCGCCACAGCTATTTCGGACACGATGGCTTCGCAAGGTTTGCGCCAGGATTGAAGACTCTGGCCGATGCAGTGGCGATCCGAAACAAGATTCTGCAAGCATTCGAGCGTGCGGAATCAGAGAATGATCCCAAGCTCATCCCTGAACTGATGACATTTGTCTTGGTCGGCGCTGGTCCCACCGGCGTCGAGATGGCCAGCGCGATTGCCACTCTGGTGCGCAGCACACTCCGATCGGAATTTCGGCACATCGATCCGATGTCAGCACGAATTGTCCTGGTGGACATAGCAGGCCGGGTTCTGGGCACATTTTCGGAGCGTCTCTCCGACAAGGCCAGGCAGCGACTCGAAAGGCTGGGGATCGAGGTCCGGCTCGGACAGGGAGTGGACTACATTGACGAGGACGGCGTCATCATTGGCAACGAGCGCATCGCCAGTAAGACAGTCATCTGGACTGCGGGCGTCACCTCATCGCCCGCGGGAAAGTGGCTGAACGTCGTGACCGATCGAGCCGGACGTGTTCGCGTCGAAAATAATCTGGCGGTTCCAGGGCGTTCTGAGATCTTTGTCATTGGCGATACGGCTTCGCTGGACCAGGACGGGAAGCCCTTACCGGGCGTCGCGCAGGTGGCGACTCAGCAAGGGCGCTACGTCGGCAGGCTGATTCATCGACGTCTCGTGGGCAAATCCGCGCCGCAGCCGTTTCGTTACTTCGACAAAGGCAACATGGCCGTCGTCGGCAAGGGATTTGCCATCTTGGAATCAGGCAAACTCCAGTTAAGCGGATTCCTGGCGTGGCTGGTTTGGGCCGGCGTGCATCTGGAATTTCTGGCACAACGGAGCCTGCGCGTGAGCGTCTTCGTTCAATGGGTTTGGACCTATCTGACGGGAGCGCGGGGCGCGCGACTGATCGTGAAACATCATGTGCCACCTTTGACGGAACACGAACCACGAGTTCAATCGGAGTCAGTCGCTGCCAGCGCGGGCCAATTGAACTTAACGAAGTAAGAGGTGCAGTTGGGCCGCGAATGTCCTGGCCCCAGGGTTAAGCGTCACGGTATTGAAAACCTCGCCCTCGCATTGGTTTGAAGACAAACGCACAGAGAGACACAGAGATGGACAATTCCTCTGTGTCTCTCCGTGCGTCTGTGTTTATAAATCTGGATCGAGAAACGTCCGGGGGGTTACGCCGCCCGGCTTATCTGCGTAGTTATTTCTGCGCTCCTGCTCGGTCCCGTTCCGTCCCCGAGTTCCATGTGTCGTGGGGTTACGCTTCTTCTTTTCAGGCGGGAAACAGTTTGGTCCTTCCGCTCTGCTCCGCCTCCAACGCAGACGTTCGGTAGTCGGCGGACACGGTGCCCAGCGTGGTACGCACTGGCCGCCTTTGCTTGCCAAGCTGCGAGCGGCAACCGAACTCTGTTGATGTTTCTATCACCTCGAACTCAAAGGAGCCCTATTATGGGTTGGCTCAAAAACCTGTTCGTGCCGCGCGCATTGCGCCGCCAACAGAACCTCCGTCGACATGCCTATGGACTGCGCATCGAACATCTCGAAGAGCGCCTGGTTCCTGCCAGTTTGCTGCCTGGCTTCACCGAGTCGATCGTGGCGAGCGGGCTGAACAGTCCGACCACCACGGAATTTTCGCCGGACGGCAAGCTGTTTATCACCGAGCAGCGCGGCACGATGGAAGTCTGGCAGGATGGCACACTGCACCAGGCGAATTTCTTCCGCGACACGCCGATCGTGACCGACACCACCAGTGAGCGGGGGCTGCTCGGCGTGACTTTCGACCCGAACTATGCCAGCGACCATTTCGTGTATGTCTATTACACGACCGCCGGCGGCGACAGCCACAACCGCGTAAGCCGGTTCACCGCAGACGCGACGGGCGAGCTGGCCCTGGCTGGCAGCGAGCAGGTCATCTGGGAAGGGGACCCGCACGACGCGGGTAACCACAATGGCGGGGCCATCCACTTTGGTCCCGACGGCAAGCTCTATATCGCCACCGGCGACGATTCCCAGGGCAGCATCACTTCGCAGTCGTTGGCCTCGCAGCATGGAAAGATCCTGCGGATCAACGCCGACGGTACGATTCCCTCGGACAACCCGTTCTATGATGGCGCCGGTCCGAGTAAAGACGCGATCTGGGCGCTCGGTCTGCGCAATCCCTTCACCTTCACTTTCCAACCCGGCACGGGGCGGATGTTTATCGGCGACGTCGGCCAGAGTTCCTGGGAAGAGATCGACGAGGGTGGCAGCGGCCGCAACTTCGGCTGGGGCGATACGGAGGGGAACTTCAACCAGTCCGCGTTCCCGAATTTCACCGAGCCCTTCTATGCCTACAGCCACGACCCCGCTCAGACGACCCCGTCAGGCAACGTCCTCACCGGGGGAGCGTTCTACAGCCCGGCGGTGTCGCAATTCCCGTCAGACTACCAGGGTGATTACTTCTTCGCCGACGTGGGCGCGGGCTGGATCTATCGCGTTGACTCCGTCACCAAAGAGGTGAGCCAGTTCGCCGACTTCGCCGGGGCCGTGGACCTGAAAGTGACGGCTGACGGCGGCCTGTACTACCTCTCGCGCTGGAGCGACAAGATGTTCCGGATCACATACTCGGACAGTTGGGCGCCCGCCATCACCGAGCAGCCGGAAGACGTCACTGTGGGTCTCGGCCAGACAGCGACGTTCTCCGTGGAGGCCTCTGGCAGCCCGGCGCCGTCTTTCCAGTGGCAGCGCAGCGATGACAATGGCATGAACTGGGCCGACATCGCGGGGGCGACTTCCAAATCGTTGAGCCTCACGCCGCAGCTCAGCGACAGCCAAGCCCTCTTCCGGGCGCGGGCGACGAATGGCTCCGGGACGGACCTCAGCCAAGCGGCTCAACTGACGGTGTTGAATGACCACGCGCCGAACACTCCTGTCATCACGATCGACGACGGCCTGACCAACGGCAAGTTCACTGCCGGTCAGTCGATTCATTTCGTGGGAAGTGCCACTGACCCGGAGGACGGCAACATTAGTGGCAGCAACTTCACATGGACGATCAACTACCTGACGTCGATCGCGCTGGGCGACCAAGACGGCGACGGGCTGCCCGGTTTGACCCGCCCATTCGACTCCTTCAGCGGCACGACGTCGGGCTCGTTCACACCGGCCACCATCGGGCCGTACAACCTCACCGATGTGGGCTACGCCATTACGCTTACCGCCCATGATGCCCAAGGCCTGACTTCCACACAGAGGCTGGTTGTCGAACCCAACACGGCCACCATCACGCTGCTCAGCAATTTGCCGGGGGCCCAGTTGACGCTCGATACGCAGCCCACGACGTTGCCACACACGGTCTCGAATGTGGTGGGCTTCCTGCGGCCCATCGGGGCGCCGCTTTCGCAAACGATCAATGGGATCACCTACGATTTCGTCTCCTGGTCCGACGGTGGAGCGGCACAGCACAGCGTCACCTCGGCGTTGAACACCACTTATACTGCCACCTATGTCGAGCGGGTCAATTTGGCTCTGCATGCGTTCGCGACGTCCTCCACGAACGAGAATGACGGCCTCTCCGCGGCCAACGCAGTGGATGGCGATTCCAACACACGTTGGTCGAGCAAGTTTACCAACGACGAGTACCTGCAAATCGACCTGGGGGCGCACTATGACATCCACGGCGTGCTCATCCACTGGGAGAACGCCTACGGCAAGCGCTACAGCATTGAGGTTTCTGACGACGGTGACCACTGGGAGCCGATCTACACGACACCCACCGACAGCGACGGCGGATTCGACGATCTGGGCGGCTTGCACGGTGCCGGGCAATATGTCCGCATGCAGGGACTCGAGCGCTCCTCGCCGTACGGCTACTCTCTGTTTGAAATGGAGGTCTACGGCACGGTGCCCGTCCCGAGCAATCTGCCGCCGACCGTGGGCTCCCCCGCCCACACGGTCAATATCACCACCACTACTGCGGCATTGAATGTCCTCGGTGCTGACGATGGGGGCGAGTCGAATCTGACTTACACGTGGAGCGTCGTCGGCAAGCCCGCTGGCGCGGCCGATCCGACCTTCAGCAGCAACGGGACCAACTCGGCCCAGAATATTACAGCGACCTTCTCCGCGGGGGGCACCTACACGCTGCTCGCCACCATTCAGGATGCCGGCGGCTTGACCGTGACCAGCACGGTCGATGTCACGGTCGCCGGACCGAACCTGGCCTTGGGCAAACTGGCCACGGCCTCGTCGGCCGAGGACGTTCGGTTTGCTGCTAACAATGTAGTGGACGACAGCGTCGCCTCGCGCTGGTCGAGCCAGTTTAGCGACAATCAGTGGGTGCAGGTGGACCTAGGGGCCAGTTACAAGATCAATCAGATGACGCTGAACTGGGAGCGGGCGTTCGGCAAGCGCTATCGGATCGACGTGTCGACCGACGGTGAGACCTGGAGCACGATTTACACGACGACCAGCAACAGCGACGGCGGCATCGACGACCTGACCGGGCTGACCGGCGTCGGCCGGTTCGTCCGCCTCGTCGGTCTGCAGCGAGACACTCCGTACGGCTACTCCCTGTTTGACATGGCGGTCTACGGGAGCCCGACCGGGACCGGCAACCAGGCGCCGAACATCGTCATTCCGGCGAGTGCCAGCCTGACGTCTACGGGGGTGACTCTCTCCGTGCTCGGTGATGACGACGGAGGCCGGGCGGCTCTCGCCTATACGTGGAGCGTGTCTGCCAAGCCGGCAGGTGCCGCCGACCCGGTCTTTAGTCTCAACGGCACGAACGCCGCCAAGGACACGATCGCCACCTTCGCGCAGGGGGGAGTCTATAGTCTGCAGGTCACGGTCCGCGATGCGAATGGGGCGACGGTGACCAGGACCATCGACTTGACGGCCTATGGTCCGAACCTGGCGCTCGGCAGGCCCACGACGGCGTCTTCGGTCGAGAATGGTGGGACTGTCGCCGCGAACGCGACCGACGGCAACACCGGCAGCCGGTGGTCGAGCAAGTTCACCGACGACCAGTGGCTGCAGGTGGATCTGGGGGCGGTCACCTCGATCGGGCGGGTGCGGCTGAACTGGGAGGCCGCCTACGGAAAACGCTACCGCATTGATGTCTCGGACGACGGCGTTACGTGGCAGACGATTTATACCACGACAGCCGACAGCGACGGCGGCATCGACGACCTGACCGGGCTGACGGCGACCGGCCGTTACGTTCGCATGGTCGGACTGAAGCGCGCCTCGCAGTATGGTTACTCCCTCTGGGATCTGGCGGTCTACGGCAGCCCGAATTGATAGGTTGGCGTGGGCGGGCGGTCGCTACGGGGAACGGCGATCGCCCGCGCCCTAAGTGGGTGTGCAAAATTAATTAGACAGGTGAGCTCCGTCCCGTCAGGGCGGGGGTGGAGTTGCGATTCTACTTGCCGATAGACGTCGCTCAATGCCGGATTTGCAGCGGCAGTCACTACTCTACCCCCGGCCTCACGGCACGGGGCTCACCTGTGCCTGCACAGTCTATTTTGGAAGTGGCATCAGCGTCGCCAGCGGTGGTAGAATCTCCAAAGCTGCGAGACCTCACGTTCATGGCAGGGGGGAAGCGGTCGCAACTGCCGGCCAAACTAATCTAATGAGCATGACCAGATCAAGCAGTCCTGTTTTGAGGAAACGCGGATGTCCGACGAACACAGAGTGGAGTTGCTGCTGGACGAACTGCTCGAATCGGAGCGGTTGCCCGAAGACGTTTGCAGCGCGTGTCCCGAGCTTCTTCCAGAGGTTCGCAAGCGTTGGCAGCGGATTCGCCTCGTGCAGGCCCAGCTCGAGGAATTGATTCCCACTCGGGAAACGAAATCCGCTGCCGAAACCACTTCCACCGCTCCATCTGGTACCGACTTGCCGCAGATTCACGGATACGAAGTCGAGTCTGTGCTGGGGCGGGGTGGGATGGGAATTGTGTATCTGGCTCGGGACCTGCGACTCAATCGACCGGTCGCCATCAAGATGCTGCTAGCCGGTGCCTATGCGGGCGTGGGCGAGCAGGAGCGATTCTTACGTGAAGCCGAGTCTGTGGCGGGGCTGCGTCACGCCAACATCGTTCAGGTCTATGGCGCCGCGGATCACGACGGGAAGTCGTACTTCACGATGGAGTATTTCGAAGGGGGGAACCTGGCCCAAATGCTCGCGGGAACTCCACAGCCCGCTCGGAAGGCGGCGGAATTGCTGGCCACTTTGGCCGATGCCATTCACACGGCGCATCAGAGTGGTATCGTCCACCGGGACTTGAAGCCCGCCAATGTTCTGCTCACGGCCGATGGCATCCCCAAGATCGCCGACTTCGGGTTGGCCCGGCAGTTCGACAGCGATGACGGGCTGACACTGAGCGGTGCTCGACTGGGCACCCCGAGCTATATGGCACCCGAGCAGACCCTGGGAAAGTCGCACATGGTGGGCCCTGCCGCGGACATCTACGCCCTGGGCGCGATTCTCTATGAAATGCTCATCGGCAGACCACCGTTCCAGGGAGAGAACGCTGTGGACATTGGTCGACAGGTGATTGCCGATGAGCCCGTGCCACCGGCCCGGCTGAATGCCAAGGTTCCGCGGGATCTAGAAACGATTTGCTTGAAGTGCCTGTTCAAGGATCCGAGCCGACGTTACGCGACCGCTGCAGCATTGGCCGACGACCTGCTGCGGTTCCGGCGAGGCGAGGCGATCCTGGCACGTCCGGAGCATCCGCTCGAACGGCTGTCGCGGCGAATTCGTCAGCGACCGGCACTCTCCGCCTCTCTGGCCGTGGGAGCGCTGCTCATGTTGGCGCTCGTGGGGGGCAGTCTCTGGGTGAGTGCCGAGAGAGCGTCGGTCCGGCGCCGGCAGCAGGCTCAGGAACTGGCCACCGCACAAGCAGCCGGCGAAGATCTACAGAACATGGAAAGGTTCTTAACGAACAGCGCATGGCCCGCTGCGCGTGCCGCGTTGGAACGGGCCAGGGGTCGGCTAACGGGCCTTCGCTCGGCGCTGCTGCAGAGCCGTCTGGACCAGGGCATTCGTGATCTGGATCTGTCATCGCAACTCGAAGGAATACGCCTCGAACGAGCCGGACGAATGGGACACCGCGCCGCGTTTTCAGACTCTGAGAAGGAATACGAAACTGTTCTATTGAATGCCAAGCTGGGGTCAGTCAACGATTCGACTGCCGAGGTCGCCCAGCGGGTCGGTGCGTCTAATATCCATAAGGCACTCGTCGCGGCTCTCGACGACTGGTCGGCCTGTGCGACGAATCCCGCGCGCCAGAGTTGGGTGCTGACAGTCGCCCGCAAAGTTGTCGAGCAACGCGAACTGGCGGACCCGACCCACTGGCGCGATCGGGCTCGCGACGTGGAAATCTGGCGCGACAAGGCAGCCTTCGTGCGTCTCGTGGAAACGGCGCCCCACGATGTGTCGATTCCATTGCAACTGGCGCTCGCGCGGCACTTGCAGGATCTGGGCTCGGACGCCTTACCCTTCTTAATGCGTATTCAACAGGCACATCCTGGTGACTTCTGGGCAAATCTCGGCCTGGCCGAGGCCTTGATGGAAAAGAACACTGCATCCGAGGCCATTCGCTATTACCAGGCGGCCATCGCCTTGCGACCAGACGCCGCGGTGGTCTACGACCAACTCGGCCTGTGCCTGACCCTCCTGGGACGCACTGAGGATGCTGAAATCCATTTTCGGAAAGCATTGGAAATTGATCCATCCGCGACGCTCGCACATAGTGATCTCGGAATTTCGTCCTCAACCAATCCACGACGCCACGAAGCGCTGGGCCAGGCCAATATTCGTCAGCAATTCGGCCACGATCTCGCCGAGTTGCACATCAAGTTGGCAAATGATCTGCGCGCCAAGGGCAAGCCGGCGGGGGCGTTGGATCACTACCGCCAGGCGGTCGCGCTCGATCCTAAAGTGGCCTCCGCTCACGCGGGAATACGGCTCATCTTGATTGGGCAAGGGAAATTCACCGAGGCACGCCGGGCTTGGCGCGCAGCTCTCGATGCAGAGCCGGTGAATTACGACGACTGGGATGCCTATCCTGAACTGTGTCTGTATCTCGACGATGAAGCCGAGTACGTGCGCATCCGCCAGGTGCTGTTGCAGCGTTTCGGAACGACTGAAGATCCGCGGATTGCGGAGCGTGCGGGGCGAGCCTGTTTGCTGATGCCGCTCTCCACGGGACTCCTGGATACGGCGGAACGCATGGTTGATCGTGCCTTGGCGTCCGCGCCCGCAGAGCCGTACTACTTGTTTGCCAAGGGGTTGGCCGAGTACCGCCGCAACCGATTGGAAAGTGCGATCTCCATCATGAGGGGCAGCGCCTCCCACGTGCTGGGCCCCGCGCCGCACCTGGTTCGGGCGATGGCTGAGCATCAACTCGGACAGCAGACCAGCGCCAGCAAGACTCTGGCTGCCGCGGTCCAGGGCCACGATTGGCGGCCAGCCTTGGCCCAAGGCCGCAATGACTGGATTTGTCATGCTCTGCGGCGAGAGGCTGAGCACCTGATCGTTCCCAACCTCCCAGCTTTCCTGGCTGGCAAGTACCAGCCCGTGGACACGGAAGAACGTCTCGCCTTGATCGACGCCTGCCGCTACTTGAAGCGCTTTCACAGCATGGCAAACCTGTACGTCGCGATCTTCGAGGCCGAGCCGGCTCTGGCCAACGATCTGCTGGCTGGGCATCGCGAAGGAGCCGCTCGGGCCGCCGCCCAGGCCGGCAGCAATCGCGGCGAGAATCCTGACACCTTAAATGAAATACAAAAACGGCGCTGGCGCGATTCAGCCAGACAATGGCTGCGCGCGGACCTCGAAGCCTGGAACGACGCACTCGCTCGCAGGGCGACTGACGCCGCAACCGCGCGGATGCGGCTGGAGGCGTGGCGCTACGCTCCGGAATTAAATGGGCTGCGTGAATCAGGAGAGCTCGACAAGCTGTCGGCGGAAGAACGTGCCGCGTGCGCAGCGATCTGGGTCAGGTTCGAACAGGTGCTCGCCCAAGCGACAGCGATCCCTTAGATCCGTAGCCGACATGGCAGACACGCGCGCAGAGCGTGGGAATCTCCGGTGGATCGCCCACGTTCTGGCGAACGTGGCTACATAGTTATTTCTGCTCACTTACTTAGCTCAGCGTCGGGCGTCGCCCATCAACCTTCTTCGGGAGAGTCGGGCGCGGGATCCAGGTCCCCCAGTTTTTCGGCTAGCAGCTTCAGGCTGCGATTTAACCGCCGCTGTACCGTTCTGGTTGAAACGCTCAAGATCTCCGCCACCTCGCCGTGCGACATGTCCTGGAAACGCACCAGGCTGAAGACCTCGCGCTCTTCCTCGGGAAGATTTTCAATCGCCTCCAGCATCCGCACCGCATTCACGCTGAGTCGTGATCCAGTGCTTTCCGGAGCCGCCACGAATTCATCCGGCAGCGCCGCCATGGGGGGCTGCTGGTTGTCTAACCGCCGAGCCAGATCGTTGAGTTCCCAACGCATGTGTTGGTTGGCTAGGCCGAAGAATTGCCGAACCGTCAACGGCCGCACCTCGCGCATAGCCTTAAGGAGTCGATCGACGACGGAGCTCAGCAATTCTTCCGCTTGCAGATTCAGCGGCGGCCGCATGAGTCGCGGGTAACTTCGCGCGAGCAGCGAGTGGCACAACAGGTGCAGCCGCTTCACCGAACGATCGATGAGCGCCCGCACCACCGGCTCGGCGGGCGAATTCCCATCCAGATTGGCCAGTTCGCCGAGGTAATTCTCAACAGCAATCGTAGTTCGATCTTCGCTCATTGAGGCAGATTATATGGAATCTACTATGCAATGAGAATCGTTGTAACGACACGCGATGCTGTAGCTCCACAAATTGCCTATTCTGCCATTCCACAATCCCCGATGGCCCGGATGCCCGAGTCCACCCCTCAACGCTCAGTAGTTCGGATAAGACGATGTCTGTCACAGCGCCTCACTTCAGATACCTCCCCAGATTTCCGTAGCGTTCGTCGTTCAACACCATGAGGAAGGCGGGGACAAGAATC
Source organism: Planctomycetaceae bacterium (assembly GCA_028291605.1). Taxonomy (GTDB): domain Bacteria; phylum Planctomycetota; class Planctomycetia; order Planctomycetales; family Planctomycetaceae; genus JAKFVC01. The sequence goes on from JAQGHS010000457.1 coordinate 11,562, forward strand.
GGGCGGACTACGAACGTATCGAGCAGCACGCCAAAGGCGAGCGCGAAACCTAGCTGTTGCATGCTGGCGAGTGAACCGCAACAGAGTGACGCAAAAGTCCCCGCCATAATGAATCCGCAACTCGTAATGATCCCGCCAGTGCGGGACAGAGCGACCGTGAGTCCGTGCTTGAGGCCGAATCGCTCCTGCTCTTCGTGAATTCGCGTGACCAGAAAAATGTTGTAGTCTTCCCCCACGGCAATCAGCACGACGAACAGAAACAGTGCAACGGTTCAGTCGAGCCCGATGAAGCCGCCTGGATCAAGGCCATAAAAGACGAGCCAGGTAATTCCGAAAGTGGTCAAGTAGCTCAACAGAACTGTGATAATCAAATAGACCGACACACAGATCGATCTGAGCAGCACGACCAGAATGCCTAACACGCATGAGACGACGAGCACGTAGATCCGTTGCTGATCGCTCTGCGAAACCGTGTTCACATCCCGAACGCTAGCTGTGGGACCGACAAAAGCGATCGTAGTCTGGGAGGCTTCTTCATCCGGCAGTTCGTCGTGCAGAGCTAACTTCAGGCGATCGAGAATGCGGACGCTCTCCATCGAAAAGGGATTCGTGGTGAGGATGATTTCGAGTTCGGTGAGGTGCCCGTCAAGCTCGGGCGCATTGCTGACGTAGTGTTCGACGCTGCGATGTCGGGCTGCTCCGCGGGACAGGAGATTCGTCATGAGCGATCCTTCAGAGAGGGCCTTACCCGCTCGCGAAGCCGCGCCCAAAGGATCGGACACGCTGCGAATATCGGCAATTTTCAGCTCCTCACGGCGTTTCATCAATCGCTCGACAAGATCCTGCACCATCGAAATTCCCGCGGCTTCATGGAAATCAACTCCCGAGTCTTGCAGCAGGAGCCGTACCGGGCCGGTGATGCCCGCAGGGAAATGTTTTTCCAGTACGCGCGCTCCGACAGCACTGGTTGCCGACTTGGGGAGGCCTTCCAGCAATCCGTAGTTCACATTCCTGTAAATGAAACACGCGAAAACCGCAAAGGGAAGTAAGGCCCCCAATGTCCCCAGCAACAGTGTGAGCGGGCGATGCTCAAGGACTCCGCCCAAGTAAGTCCATAGTGGGTCAAACAGATTCTGCTGAGCCGGCAACTCGTCGATCACTGGTCGCTGGTCAGCTTTCGCACCAAGACCAATCCTCGGCTGTGGCCAAAATGCCCAATGGCCCGTCAAAAAGAGGAGCGCAGGCGTGAGGGTCAGCGTGGCCACGAGAGTGATCGCGAGTGAGAAGCTAATGCCGATTCCTGCCTCGTGAAACTTGCCGAACTGCGCGAAAGTCAACATGCCGATGCCGCAAATCACGGTGGCGGCACTGGCGGCAATCGCTGATCCGACTTGGCCGATGCCGCGAGTGAGGGCGGCTTGAGGCGTCGCGCACTCAGCCAGGTTCTCTCGGTAGCGGGCGATAAGAAACAGGCAATAATCGATGCCCGGCCCGTAGGTCGTGACGGTGGTATAGACTTGCAGCCCCTTGAAGAGAGGAACGTAACCCGCCTGGGCCAATAGAGTGAGTAAGTGCAGCGACACATCGACTGCAACAAACAGTGTGAGTAACGGTACGAGAGCCATCAGGGGAGCTCGATAGATCACGACGAGCAGAATGACGACCATCGTGATAGTCAAGGTTCCAGTATGCTGGGCGCTATCGGCTTCCGCCTGCGACAGATCCCGTCCCAGCGTCGCACTGCCGGCCAGCGCCAGTTGCAAGCCCTTGGGCAGGTTGCCTCCGTGCTCAAAATCGTTGAGTGCATCAACGATGTGCTGCACCAGTTCCCAGTTTCGGTTGTCCTGAAAGTCGATGGCCAGGTCGACCGTTACGAGGCTCGCCCTCTGATCTTCGCTCACCAGTAGATCACCCGTGCGGGGCTCTGAAAATGTATGAATATTCGTGATGATTCGCGAGTCTTCGCCCACAGCTTTGTGGGCTGACAATCCGGCTTTCGTGTTAACCCGATCACGAATTCCTTCGAGCACCGGTTTGAGCGTGTCGTCAATGAAGGTTCGGTCGTCATCGGTTAGACCACTCCTGTCTTCGCGATGCACAACGATGACCATGTTGCTGGTCGTTTGACGTCCAGGAAAGGCGCGCTGGAGTAGCAACTCCCCCTGACGACTGGGCATGGTTTCGGGAAGAAAGACGAACTGTCCCCCCTTGGCTATTTCGCTAAACGGTGGTGCTGCGATTCTCAACAGGAAGAACGCACCAAACCAAATCCCCAGGACAATCAACCACCATCTGGAAATGAAATCACCGAGTCTGTGGAACATTTCGACACACCAGCCTTAAAGAGTTCCATCCTTTAAGAGTCAATACCCAGCGGCTAACAGACGGATCAGTGCCAACGCGCTCGTCAACAAATCGAGGAGCAAGACCGAAACCACCAAAATCGTCGTGCATGTATTCGACTGCGCACTATTAACAAATGTGTGCATTTGCTCAACCTTCATCCAAAGAGTTTCTTGGCGATGCTAGCAACGTGATGGCCCTGGAAACGGGCCTGTGCCAGCTCTTTCGCACTGGGCTGCCGACTACCGTTCGGACCCGCAATGGTTGCGGCTCCCCAGGGCGAACCACCTTTGACTTCACTGATATCGGACAGTTCAGGGCATGCATACGGCAAGCCCACGTAGATCATGCCTTGATGCATCAAGGTGGTGACAAAGCTGATAATTGTGCTCTCATTGCCGCCACCAGTCCCTGTACTTGTGAAGACACTGCCGACCTTGCCGACGAGTGTCCCTTTGACCCACAGGCTTCCGGTTTGATCGAGGAAGTTGCGCATTTGCGCCGTCATATTTCCAAAACGGGTGGGCGAGCCGAAAATGATCGCGTCGTAATCCCCGAGCTCTGTCGGCGAGGCGACCGGCGCCGCTTGATCGAGCTTCGCTCTCGCCTTCTTGGCCATATCGAGTGGTATAGTTTCTGGCACTCGTTTGACGAGGACTTCAGTACCCTCAACAGAACGAGCCCCTTCGGCAACGGCACCCGTCATCGTTTCGACATGACCGTGCATGGAATAGTAAAGGACGAGAATCTTTGGCATTTCGTTGCCTTTCTGGCAATTGCTACTGCAATTGCAAACAGTACACGTTACGGATCACATCAGGCGGAAGCGTCGCGATATCCGCAAAACGCGCTTCCCTTGGCGCGGTGCCACCTGCATCCGTTCCGACGCCCGCATTTGTTAGCAGGTAATCCGATCCCGGCACAATGTGTACCAAACTGATGCGACGGAGCTTGAATGCTGGATTTCGACCGATAAGCCGCCAGCAAGCCAGTGCCGGCTTGCCATTTCACCAGAGGTTACGCGTAGCAATGGGGTGGGAAGACAGAGCGAAGAGTCATTCTTGAACCACCTGGAAAAGTGAGTCGCGTGGTAACTAATCTATCGGCGGGAGTGGAGTATCTGTCACCAGAAATCCAGATAGCCTCATTGTGACTCGAACTGCGTGCTTATTCCGGCATGTCTTCATCCGATTCACTAGGGCGGGCGACGGACAGCCCCAAATCCCGAAGCTTTAGCCGCAAGGTTAACTCTGAAGTGTTGGGACAAAGTTTACGGGATGATAGAAGATCGCCTGGCGACAAAGACTCGGAAACCTAAAGATGGAAAATCTTACGCATTTGACCGGCTGATTTCCTGCGGCCATACGGCCACTACGGCAGTTCACTGGTACGTCTACGATCACGGTACATATCATCGCAATTGACGTGAACCAATGCGTGAACACGAGGAAGCGCTGGAAGAAAATTTCACCGAAATTCTTAGCTGGCTTCACTTTGACGAAGAGGTTCTAGACTGGATGCGCCGGGCGCTCCGTGAAAGTCAGGCTGACGAGCAGAGATTTCGCGAGGACTCGGTCGAGCGGCTGCAAACCGAGTTACACGCGACTCCAGCGGCGGATCGACGCCATGTACATGGATAAACTCGACGGGACCATCGAAGCAAGGTTTTTCGATCAGAAGCAGGCTGAACGGAGAGACGAGCAGAATCGTTTAATGGATTCGATGGTTAGCGCCACCTGGATCGTGTTCTCCAGACTAGGCACGCTCCGGATTCTGCCAGCGACCTCCAAGCGAACTGATTCACATGAGCGTCGCTTCCGAAAATGCAATCAAGGTTTACTTTCAGTCCTCGGAAGAGGACTCTTTTTATCCCTTAGTTGCGATATTGTCGCGTAACTCATACGCCAATAAGCACTTGCGGTACAACTCTTCCACAAGACGAGCAACTTGCGTCTGCATCTAGTCCAAACTGCGGAGGTTCCAGTCAATTGAAACGGCTGTAAATCGACTGGCATTCCCTCGCCTCGGCACCGCCGGGCTTTTTCCGCTGGAATTCTATGAACTTCTTCGACTCCTTTGAATTCTCCGGCTTACGGTGGCATTGAGTGCACTCGGGGCGGCAGCCAGAAGAATCTCACGCGACTGAGTACCGCAGCGCAGCCACGAACTTGATGAAGTCCAAGACCGACGGCATCTATCTCTTCAACTTTTTCACATCCCGAAGGGAGGGAGCCAACGCCTACGAGGTGCAATTCGAGTTCCTGCAGGAACTCGGACGCTGACTTCCTTGGCCCGGCGTGCCGGAGGGAATGTGGAATCATCCCCGGATCGAGGCACGGTTGCAGTCGTGCTTCCTGTAGACCCAGCTTGCGAAGCATTCTAGGCCACGCAGCGGTAGCACCCCGTAGACCTGACTGCCCATTGTTCCCCCTATTATTCGCCACACAGCGTTGTTGCCGGTAAGATTTACGGATGCCTGCTTCAACACTCGACGCATTGCAGTCGCTCAAGGACGCGGAGTTTCACGCTCTTTGCGATGAGATACTCCCGCGTATTTACCCCCGCTATTACCCGCTCGTGCCGCTTGGTCGGAATGAAAGAGGTAATAGTATCAAAGGCCAACCTGACTCGTACGTCGGAGAGACTGCCAAAACGTGTAGGATCGCAATTCAATACACGGTTCAGCAAGATTCGTGGTGGTCAAAAGCGGTCGACGACGTTGAAAAGGCGAGAAAGGCCTGCCCGCTGGCACAGGAAATCGTGGTCGTTCTTCCTCGCGATGTTGATCGGCAACTACCAACGAAGGGGAAAGGAGTCCAGTGGCAGTTCGATGCTAAAAGCGCTGCGGCGCCTGCGGAGTTAACTGTGATCCACGGGCAAACCCTCACGCAGCAACTTGACACGACGTGCCAGGATCTTCGATTTCTCTTTTTAGGTATCCCGATTTCAAGACTCTCCTGGCATGCGCTAATGGCTGGGTGTCGTGAGGCGAATGTCGTCACATTGCGGCGACTAGAGTCTCTGGGCCGTTACGATCCGAGTCGGTACGTAGACCGGGAAGCAGACCATCGCTTTTTCAAACTTTGGCAAGAGTCTTTGCGTAGCGTTTCGGGGCATTACAGTGCGTCGGACAGAAAAACTCTGATTCCACTCATTGCGGACTCCGGCATCGGAAAAACTAGTCTCCTTGCACACTTCGCTGAGCGGGCCTCTCTGCACACCCCAGTTTTGTTGTTGCTTGCACGCGATCTTTCGTTCGACAAAAGTGAATCACTTGCTGCCCACGTGATGGAGCGCCTACAAGGCTCGATGGACTCCAAGGCCCGCAGTTCAGAAGAATCCCATTTGGCAATGATACTAGCCGGCAAGACACCTCTAACGGTGGTACTAGATGGCCTTGACGAAACAACAAATACTCCAGGTGTGCGACGGGCCATAGATACTTGGATCTGGTCACGACTTGGGCGATCTTCAGTGCTTGTTGCAACTTCTCGTCCAGAGTTCTGGCGCAACTGCAGAGATGCCACTTGGGCAAATTCAATACTTCGCGACGACGACCATCCTAAGGCTGCTAAGTCTCTTCGCTATGAGCGAGACCTTGCCACGCTGGATCCGATGCAAGGGATCGAAATTCCGGGCAAATTCACTGAGCGCGAACTGTTGAAGGCATGGTGTCGAGGGGGGAGAGACGAAAACGAGATTTGGCAGTTGCCAGTGGAGGTAAGGCGAGAGCTTCTCCATCCATTTACTATGAGATCCGCGTTGGATCTGATCGCGACCGGAACTCCACTGGACCAACTGAGCACACGCTCGGCAATACTGGAGCTCTGGATACAAAGTCGCCTGAAAGCAGAAGTCGACATTGATGCACGAATTACGGAGAAGCAGTACCGGGCGTGCCTATTGATCCTTGCACGAATGGCTGTCGCCAATCCTGGCTCGTGGATTGGTATCGAACAACTCGACGATTCGGTACCACGATTTGACCGATCAAATCCCCCAGGCGGAGCCGTTGAACGATTGATCGCCGCAAATATCCTTGAAACTCATCCAGAACATCGTGACCAAATTCGGTTTTCGTTCGAGGCGGTTCTCGACTTTTTTCTCGCTGAATCGCTGATCAATGAAATTGCGAAAGATCCACCGACGTCGGCTAGGGAATTTGCCAAGCTTTCATTTTCAACCGCCGTGACGCGGCTTGAGCGAATTGGTGCTCAAATTGCGTCTCAACCATTTCGCGAAGAGTTTGTTCGATCTCTTGCGGATCTTGACGGCTCCAAGGCAGCAGTTGTCGTACGACCGAGTATCAACTCATATTCTTCGGAATGCCGCGCGTACGTCGTCTCGAAAGTTGCAAAATTGCTAACTTCGCGAATGGAGGCAAAACGGGCACTTGCGACTGAGCTTCTCGGGCGTCTGAATTGTGAAGAAAGTCGAAATGCGATTGAAGTTCAATGGGCGACTAACACGCCTACCAAGCGCATATATCCGCTAATCTCCAATGCCGCCATTTCCCACGGTATTGTCGCCCTCGTTCCACATGTGTTTCGAACACGTTGGTTCTCAGAAGATCACTATTTTGTCGACCTTCGCCCAGAACTTTTCGCGTCGGCCCAAGGCTTTCGAAATTCGTTAGCCGAATACTCCTGCAAGTTCATTCCATGCGAATCGCATTCTGACGACTACAGACGGGCGCTAATGGTGCTTGCATATTTGAACGACGAGCGCGCTGTGGTAACAATCAGAAAACGCACGCAGGACAGGATCCCGTTCTTTTACGAATCAATGTGTTTACTCGCAATTGGATCACGGCAAGCTATAGAGGTTTATTCATCGCTGATAGACCGTTACATCGAAGCCAGGAAGGTCGGCT